>JASLCG010000001.1 GCA_030151885.1 Bacteroides sp. | reverse complement strand
ATCAGAAGGTTGCAGGTTTGAATCCTGCCGAGGTCACAGAAAGAGAATTATAGAGATATAGTTCTCTTTTTGTTTTATATCACTTTTCGAGTTTTAAAAAATGGCTCAGTCCGAAAAGTTGGGGATTTAAAAATTAAGCATATAGCATCATCACTCTATACAGAAAGAACCTAACATCATCTACTCCTCCGAATGTAACCCTACATGATTTAAGCTTTGCATTGAAAAATTTAATTCATATATTTAATTACCTATGCAAACTATATAAATCAAGGATTAGCTCATTTGTTTGCGTTATTTGTAGCATTGAGCTATATTGTATCTTATATCTGACTTATAGTAAATCTAACACAAGCAAAAATTTATTTCAAACTACGCTACTTCGCTTTAAAAGCTTTCAAGCCAATGAAAAACACAATTATAGAAGAGTATAAAACTAAAAATTACGATATTATATACAATATATGGGAAAGTTCTGTTGCTGCAACTCATAACTTTCTGACTAAGGAAGATTTCGAGTTTTACAAATTCAAAGTACCTACACTACTCTCACAAGTAACACTTTACGTAGCTAAATCTAATCAGCAAATATTAGGATTTTTAGGAACTTCAGATCATATAAATATTGATCTATTGTTTGTAAGCCCCCAACATATAAGAACAGGAGTAGGTAGTCGGCTCATGCAATACGCATTAAATATATTAAAACTAAAACAGGTAGATGTAAATGAACAAAATATTGCTGCATATAACTTTTATAAGAGTTTCGGTTTTAAATTAGACAGCCGGAATAGCATAGATGGATATGGCAAGCCTTATCCTGTACTTCACCTCAGCATCTGAAATGATGAATTTAACACAATAATAACTAATTATTTATTAGACAATAAATAAAATACATAGGATATTTTGCTTTATATTTTTGTTATGTAAGGTCAAAATAATGTATATTTGTTTTATGTCAGAAGGAAGCAATTAGGCTCACATAAAATATCATGAGATATAATTTATAGAGCACTCATTATGTTTTGTTAGTGTATTTGCTAAAATTAGGCATAAGCTTTTTTATGAGAAGATACTCATGTAATCACTCATTAATTGCTGACTACAATATAAACAATAGGTGTTAACTACAGTAAATCAATTATTTGAAGTATGAAAATTATACTTAACAACAAAAGTTTCGAAGTTGAAAAAGGTGCAACACTAGCTACATTAGCAGATAAACTACAACTTCCAGAAAAAGGTGTAGCTATAGCTATGGGATATGAAGTTATATCACGTTGCGATTGGGAAAAAACAGAGTTAAAAGAGGGAGTAGAAGTAATGCTTACTCAAGCTGTTTCTGGAGGATAATTTTAAACATCCTAAAAACTTAGAAAACATAATTTTAACAGGAACAACAATCTAGATATTGCAAGTCTGACATTTAAAGGATATCAGATTTAATTTCTAAGTTAATAAAGTATGAAAAGCTTGATAGCCAATCTTCATTTACACCTAAACCATTACTGGTAAAATAAGGTAAATAAGGCTCAAAGTGTAGCAATACATAGCTACTCTATTTAAGGATAACAACCTTAAGAGATAACCAAAAGAATTATACACATATCAAGAGAATAAAAATGAATAAATTCGTCATAGCAGATAAAACATTTCAGTCGCGCCTATTTATGGGTACAGGACACTTCAGGTCCAACGAGATGATTAGTGATGCGATTAAAGCCGCTAAAATTGAGATGGTTACTGCTGCATTAAAGCGACTTAATCTAGAAGATAAAAATCAAAACGATTTAATCCGCCATATTCGTCGTCCTGGCGTACATATTTTACCTAGTACTTCTGGAGCATTAAATGCCAAAGAAGCTATATTAATGGCTAAAATGGCAAGAGAGGCTTTCGAAACTAATTGGATTAAGTTAGAAATCCACAATGACCCTAAGTATAAATTACCAGATAGCTTTGACGTATATGAAGCTACTGTAGAGTTAGTAAAAGATGGGTTTGTAGTTTTACCATTTGTTCAACCAGATCCTTTGCTATGTACTCGTTTAGCAGATGCAGGAGCAGCGGCTGTTATGCCTTTTGGAGCACCTATAGGTACAAGTAAAGGGTTAGCAACAAAAGAACTACTACAGATTATTATTGAAGAGTGTAGAATACCTGTTGTTCTTAACGGAGGTATTGGTACACCTGCAGATGCTGCAGCTATTATGGAGATGGGAGCTGGTGGTGTATTAGTAAACACAGCTATTTCATCAGCTAAAAATCCGGCTGCAATGGCTGTTGCTTTTAACGAAGCAATTAACGCAGGCAGACAAGCCTACCTAGCTGGTATTGTAAAGGGTAGAATTTAAAATATTAAATTCATAACATCATATAATTTAAAACAACGTTAGCATAATAGTTATTTATTATGTTAACGTTGTTTTATTTTCACATTGCTTGCAGTACGTTAATATAAGCTATTAGAATCTTTTTTTCTGTTAAGGAATAGCTTCTACAATTACAATATGTTATATCTCATCATTATTTCTTTGAAGAAATAATGACAGGTATTACTTTTGTGCCACAAAATGTGAAATCTATGGATATTATTTTATTTATAATTAGAGCAGATAGATAAAGTAATAGATAAAGATATACATTTAATTTTTTTCAAATTATTGATTACAGCTTAATAATAACCGCTATTAGGCATTAGTAATAATCAATTTTTATTCTCGTTGTTTTAAATTGAAAAGAGGATACCATTAATGGTATCCTCTTTTGTCAGATAGATAGATAGTATATATTTTATATATACTTAATTATAACCCATTTTGGGATGAGTTATTATGAATTCTGCAACCCACTTATACACTTATAAGTACATTACACTCTAACTTTTATTGAAAATAAAAGTTAGAATACCCTATTCTCACGAACTAAGTATTAAATCCATATTATTTTATATTCTAATAATAATTAACTTTCGCTTAGCATGCCCTAAAGTATAACATGGTTAGCTATAAACAAAAGAATTGATTATAGAATAATTATTTTTTACCCTTTATGGTAGTATCTTAATGCTTGATAATAGTATTTCGCTTGTATTTTGAAAGTGTTAAGCTTCACTAATGAAGATAGCCTAAAATATAATTATTTAATGGCTAATCTTTTATCTTCTCTTTTAATTGGTAGTACAAAGGTAGTAAACTATATCAATAATAAAAATATTTGGCTACTATTTATAATATTATTCGATATTCAAGCTAATTTAAACACAAAACTAGACCATATAGAGTCTTAATTT
>JASLCG010000159.1 GCA_030151885.1 Bacteroides sp. | reverse complement strand
AAATTACTGGTGATATTGATTCCTTAAGCATACTCTCTTTTATGCCCAATATTCCTGTCCAAGATATAATAACGACTGTTTATGCAGAAGGTCAATACATCGATGTAATGTCTTCTAAAGCTTTTTCAAAGGCTACTATATCTCTTAAAAGTTTAACATACGAAAACTGGAAGCTTAAATCTATTGATGTCTTTGCAAATCTTAGTCAAGGGGTAGCAAGTACGAAAATAATAAGTTCTAACGAAGTAGTAAAAGGTATTATAGATGGAAAATATTATATGTTAAAACCTGATTTAAGTTTAAATTATAGTTTTAAAATAGATGAGTTAGACCTTTATAAATTAAAGCTGCTTGAAAAACCGATCGATCGTAAAATTAATATATTAGGAAGTGTTGAAACTACGGAATCATTAATATCTGCAAACTTATCATCAGAAGATTTCTCTATTCATGTAAATGTAGATCACTCTGTTGAGTCTATTATGAAGTTAATAGACAAACTAAAAGATGACTTTATCCATGGGCTAGAGCGTAAGTATATCAACTTTAAACAGATACAAAATGATTTACCAAAAGCTAGCTTAAACTGGACTATTGGTAGTGATAATTTAATATCTTCTCTGTTAGATGTTAATGGTGTAAAACTTAGTAGTTCTGTAGCTAATATATCTTCATCTCCTGCTACTGGAATCAATGGCCTAATATCTGCTTATAAGTTAAAAGTTGACTCTTTGGTTCTTGATACTGTATCTATAAAACTTCTACAAGATACAACTCGATTAGAACTTCAAGCAGGTATCATTAACAAGTATAAAGGTGAAACGTCTTCTTTTTTATCTTATGCCACAGCTGTATTAAATGAAAGAGATGCGTCTTTACTATTAGAATTTGAACGAGGTGATAAGAAGAAGGCATTGAACTTTGGTGTAAAGGTAGAGCCTAAGAAACATGGATTACTGTTTAGTCTTATTCCGGAAAATCCAATAATAGGATTCAAAAAATTTGGTTACCGAGATTCAAAGAATAAAATCTTTATTCGTGATGATATGAGGGTGTTTGCTGAAGTAGATATGATGGAAGATAGAAGTGTTGGTTTTAGAATGCAGTCTAACTTAACAGATACTATTTCAAAGCAAAATATGAATGTTGAATTACGAAGGCTTGATTTAAGTGAAGTAGTGCAAATAATGCCGTTTTTGCCAGATCTAGGAGGGTTTATATCTGCTGAGTCTTATTATGTGCAAACAGAAAACTCTTTAAGGCTATCAACAGATGTTTTTGTAGATAGCTTGACGTATGAAAAAAGAAAAATTGGTGATTTTGGTTTAGGATTTACTTGGCTACCTATTAGTAAAACAGAAGACTTAGTAGATGTCTATATATCACACAATAAAAAAGATGTACTATTTGCAGATGGTAATATTGTTAGTAGTGGTAAAGATGAGCTAATTGATGTTCATGCTACGTTATCTCACTTCCCTTTGTCGATAGCTGATGTTATATTTCCTAATGAAGAAATTAAACTTGATGGAGATATTGATGGTGAAATTAACATAACGGGTACGGTTAATGAACCGAAAATAAATGGGCAAATTGTATTAGACAATGTAAGTGTATATGCTAAGCAAGCTGATGCTTATTTCCTTTTTGATAATAGACCTGTTAAAGTAGTAGATAGTAAAATAATATTTAAAGACTTTTCAATCTATACAACAGATAAGAATCCATTCCAAATAAATGGAACTATAGATATATCGGATATGTCAAATCCAATTATTGACCTGAAGCTTAATGCAAAGAACTACCCTCTATTAAATGCTAAAAGGACTAAAGAGAGTCTGGTGTATGGAAAAATGTTTGTAGATGTCAATGCTACAGTAAAAGGCTTTGTAGATGACTTGAAAATGAGAGGGTTGATGTCTATATTAAACAATACAGATGTTACATATGTACTTACAGAGTCTCCACTGACAGTGCAGGATAGGTTAGGGGATTTAGTAACATTTACATCTTTTAATGATACTATAAGTACAAGTAAAGTAGATAGTACTTCTCTTTCTTTAGGTGGTATAGATATGGTTATGGCTGTTCATATTGACCCTTCTGTAGTATTTAAGGTGGATTTGAGCGCTGATAGATCGAGCAGGGTTGAGTTAAAAGGGGGAGGAGATTTATCTTTACAATATAATCCTCAAACAGACTTTTCTTTAATAGGGCGTTATACTCTTAGTGGGGGATTAATAAAATACTCTCTTCCTATTATACCTTCTAAAGAGTTTAAAATAACAACCGATAGCTATATAGAATGGACGGGTAAGGTTGATGACCCTAAACTAAACTTAATGGCCGCAGATCGGGTAAGAGCTTCTGTGGCTGAATCGGATGGTTCTTCGCATATGGTTAACTTTGAAGTAATTATTGGGGCTAAGAATAAATTAGAAAATCTAGAATTAGTTTTTGATTTGAAAGCACCAGAAAACGCAAATGTTCAGAATCAACTGGCTACGATGAGTAAGGAAGAGCGCAATAAACAAGCTATAGGTTTGTTGGCTACAGGAATTTATCTTGCTGGTGGGTCTGATGGAAAAAGTGGATTAGATATGGGTGCAGCATTAAATAGCGTGTTGCAGAGTCAAATAAACGCATTAGCAGGATCTACCTTAAAGAATGCCTCGCTGTCTGTTGGTGTAGAAGAACATGATGCTTCTGAAACTGGTAAGAAAAGAACTGATTATAGTTTTAGTTATGCACAAAGGCTGTGGAACAATAGAGTGCAAATTATAATAGGTGGTAGGGTTAAAACTGGTGAAGAAGTTTCTAACGATTTAGAGTCAATTATTGATAATGTATCTATTGAGTATAGACTAGATGCTTCAGGTACACGTTATGTTCGAGTTTTCCATAATAAGAATTATGAAAGTATACTTGAGGGAGAAATAACAGAAACAGGGGTAGGTCTAGTTTTAAGAAAAAAACTGAATCGTTTAGGGGAGTTGTTTATATTTAAGAAGAAAAAGAAAAATGATAAGAGTAACACGAACTAAAAAAAACAAAGCATATCTGTTTTTATGCAGTGTTATCTGTGGTCTATGTGGATTGCTTATGAGTTGTTCTACTACAAAAAATCTTCCGCAAGGAGAAGTGTTGTATGTAGGACAAAAGAAGACTGAGTTTGATAAAGAACTTACTGGAAGAGTAGGAGAGCTGGCTTTGTCAGAGCTTGAGGGAGCATTAAATAAAGCTCCTAATAATAGCTTAATGGGTAGTACACGTGTAAGAACACCTCTTCCTATTGGTTTGTGGATTTATAATAACCGTGTAAATTCTAAGAAAGGCTTTGGTAAGTGGATTTTTAAAACTTTTGCGGCAAAACCCGTCTTAATATCTACTGTTAACCCAGAAGTAAGATCTAAGATAGGGAGCAATATATTGCATGATTTTGGCTACTTCAATGGGAAAGTTGTTTCTGAAGTGATTCCACATAAAAAGAACCCCAAAAAGTCTTATGTTAGATATAAAATCGAAGCTGGAGAAGCTTATATGGTCGACACTTTAGTATATGTTAAATTTGATAGACCTATTCAAAATATGCTGGAGAATGCTTCTCCATGGGCTAAAGTAAAAGCTAAAGATCAGTTTAATGTGTTGGACTTAGATGCTGAAAGGAAAAGAGTGTCTGAAATACTTCGAAACTTAGGTTATTACTACTTCCGACCCTCTTTATTAACTTATGAAGCTGATACAACTTTAGTGGAAGGAGCTGTTAGTTTGAGAATGAGACCTATTCCAGGTATGCCCAAGCAGGCACAACAGAAGTATTACTTAGGTAAGACCTCTTTTTATATTATGGGAAAAAATGGTGAAGCTCCGAATGACTCATTACAGTATCAAGATATGACCATTTATTACCATAATAAATTAAAGGTGCGTCCTAATACATTATACAGATGGGTTAATGCAGATCAGTTTACAGCCAATTCATTTACTAGACGAAGAGGTAAAAAAAGATTGTTTAATCAAACACGACATGATCAAATGCAAGAGCGTTTAAGTGAAGTGTCGGTTTTTAGGTATATGGAGACTCAATATGTGCCAAAATCTACTGCTGTTGAAAATGATACTTTAAATGTTGAAATTCGTACAGCTTTAGAATTGCCAATGGATGCACAGTTTGACTTTAACTTAACATCAAAAAGTAATGATCAGGTAGGACCAGGTGCAGCTTTCACCTTAGGACGAAGGAATGTGTTTGGAGGAGGTGAACGCTGGGATATTAAGCTAACAGGTTCTTATGAGTGGCAAGTTGGAGGAAGTAGATCTACTAGTTCTAGTGTAATGAATAGTTATGAGGTTGGGCTTTCTACTTCACTTACGTTCCCTAAACTGTTTTTTCCAAAAATGCATAAACGTGAATTTCACTTCCCGGCTTCTACTATGACTCAACTTTATGTAAATCAGTTAAATAGGTCTAGATATTATACGATGTTGTCTTTTGGAGGACGTTATTCTTATGATTTACAGCCCAAACGTACTGTAAGACATACTATTACACCCTTAAGATTAACTTTTAATATATTAAGAAGAACTACTGCTGATTTTGACTCAGTTGCTCAAATGAATCCTGCCTTATATGTAAGTT
This sequence comes from Bacteroides sp., assembly GCA_030151885.1. Classification (GTDB taxonomy): domain Bacteria; phylum Bacteroidota; class Bacteroidia; order Bacteroidales; family Bacteroidaceae; genus Bacteroides_E. Next base: position 16,458 of record JASLCG010000159.1, on the reverse strand, counting down.
TACAAAATCAATTCATCCCAGCGATGGAGTACACCTTTACTTACGATACAAGTTCTATTAGAAGAAAGAAAAATAGGTTGTGGTGGCAAACAACTGTAGTATCTTCAGGTAACTTGACTTCATTAGTGTATGCTGCTACAGGAGATAAGTTATCAACAAAAGAGAAAAGTTTATTAGGAAGCCCTTTTGCTCAGTTTTTAAAAATGAATACAGAGTTACGATACTCATGGAATTTTGCTAGTAAGCAATCTTTAGTAACAAGAGTAGCGGGGGGAGTTATTTGGACTTACGGTAATTCACTAGTTGCTCCGTATAGTGAACAGTTTTATGTAGGAGGTGCTAATAGTATAAGGGCCTTTACAATTAGAAGTATTGGACCAGGAGGATTTGTACCTAATAAGAATAATAGATTTGCCTTTATCGATCAGACTGGAGATATCAGGTTAGAAGCCAATGTAGAGTATCGATTTAACTTGTTGGGTAATTTGAATGGGGCATTATTTTTAGATGCAGGTAACGTGTGGTTACTAAGAGATGATAAAGAAGTACATTCAGAATCTTCTCAAATGCATCAGAATAGAGAAAATGGAAAGTTTAAGTTTAAAGATGTTCCAAAACAAATAGCTTTGGGTACAGGATTTGGATTAAGGTATGATTTCGGCTTTTTAGTGTTAAGATTTGATTGGGGAATCGGTTTGCACTTGCCATATGAAACGAGTAAAAAAGGATTTTATAATATTGAAAAATTTAAGGATAGTTTCGGATTCCATTTTGCTGTAGGATATCCTTTCTAAATAAAACAGCTAGGTCTTTAGGATTTTTTATATCTTTGAATAAAGAATTTATAAAACTAAATTTAAAAATATGAAACCAACATTATTTGTACTTGCTGCTGGAATGGGTAGTAGATATGGAGGTCTTAAACAATTAGATGGTTTAGGTCCTAATGGAGAAACAATTATGGATTACTCAATCTACGATGCTATTCGTGGTGGATTTGGTAAAGTTGTATTTGTTATTCGTAAAGATTTTGAAGCTGATTTTAGAAAAATTGTTCTTCAAAAATATGAAAACCATATTCCTGTAGAAGTTGTATTTCAAGATATAAACAATCTTCCAGAAGGGTTCACTTGCCCAGAAGATCGTACTAAACCATGGGGTACTAACCATGCTGTGATGATGGGTAAAGAGGTTATTAATGAACCTTTTGCTGTTATTAATGCGGACGACTTTTATGGAAGAGATAGCTTTGCTGTATTAGCAAAAGAATTAGAATCTTTATCAGGTAAATCTAACGATTACTGCATGGTAGGTTACCGTGTGGGTAATACACTATCAGATAGTGGTTCCGTAGCTAGAGGTGTTTGTGAAACTAATGCTGAAGGTTTCTTATCAACAGTTGTTGAAAGAACGGCTATTGAACGTATTAATGGTAAAGTAACTTTTACAGATGAAAAAGGTGAGGTTGTAACCATCGAAGATAATACTCCTGTTTCAATGAATATGTGGGGCTTTACTCCTGATTACTTTGAGCACTCAGATAAACACTTTGTTAAATTCTTAAAAGAAAATCTGAATACTCCAAAAGCAGAGTTTTTTATCCCTCTAGTTGTTAATGACTTAATAAATAATGGAACTGCTAGAGTAAAAGTATTAGATACTACAAGCAAATGGTTTGGTGTAACGTATGCAGCAGATAGACAAGGTGTAGTAGATAAAATTCAAGCTTTGATTGATGCAGGTGAATATCCTAGTAAACTATTTTAAGTAGATTTTTTTTGATCTAAAATATGGGAGGGTTCAAAATTACTTAATAGTAATTTTGAACCCTTTTTAATTATCTAGTAAAATGTTAACTATCTTTCATTATTACTGAAAGATAAGTGCCATTTTTAGAGAAATACTTACCTTTGTTATAGAAGAAATTTAATTAAAGTAGCTAATTGTGATATCAGTAGAAAATTTAAAAGTAGAGTTTAATGCGACGCCACTGTTTGAAGAGGTGTCTTTTGTTGTTAATAATAAAGACAGAATTGCACTTGTCGGAAAGAATGGGGCAGGAAAGTCTACTATGCTAAAAATTATAGCAGGTTTACAAAATCCGACTGAAGGAACTATAGCGGTACCTAAAGATACAACAATAGGCTATTTACCTCAGGTTATGAAGTTGGCCGACTCAAGAACTGTACAAGAAGAGGCGGAGACGGCTTTTGCTGAAATTGCGCGCCTTCAAGATAAAATTAACACTCTGAGTATTGAATTAGCAGAAAGAACAGATTATGAAAGTGAATCTTATCATGATTTAATTGATGAGTTTACTCGAGAAAATGATCGATTTAATATGTTTGGAGGAGCCAACTATCATGCTGAAATAGAAAGGACATTGGTAGGGTTAGGTTTTAGCAGAGCTGATTTTAGTAGGCAGACGAAAGAATTTAGTGGTGGGTGGAGAATGAGAATAGAACTTGCTAAACTGCTTTTACAGAAACCTGATGTGCTTTTACTGGATGAGCCAACTAACCACTTAGATATTGAGAGTATTCAGTGGCTTGAGAATTTTTTAAGAGTACAAGCAAATGCTGTAATCTTGGTGAGTCACGATAGGGCTTTTATTAATAATGTAACGAATAGAACCATTGAAATTAGTTGTGGGCATATTTATGACTATAAAGTCGGATATGATGATTTTATGGAACTTCGTCAAGAACGCAGAGAACAACAATTAAGAGCATACGAAAATCAGCAAAAGCAGATTCAAGATACAGAAGATTTTATTGAGCGTTTTAGATACAAGGCTACAAAGGCTGTACAGGTTCAAAGTAGAATTAAACAATTAGAGAAGATTAATAGAATTGAAATTGATGATGAAGATACTTCTCTTTTAAGCCTAAAGTTTCCACCTGCATCGAGAAGTGGTAGTTATCCTGTCATTTGTGAAGATGTAAAAAAAGCATATGGTAATCATGTGGTTTTTCATGATGTTAGTCTTGTGATTGAACGTGGTGAAAAAGTTGCTTTTGTTGGGAAGAATGGAGAGGGTAAATCAACGCTGGTTAAATGTATTATGAGCCAAATAGACTACGAAGGAGAGTTAAAACTAGGGCATAATGTGGAAATCGGGTATTTTGCTCAAAATCAGGCACAACTATTAGAAGATAACCTAACCGTTTTTGATACTATTGATCAAATAGCTGTTGGGGATATAAGACTTAAGATAAGAGATATATTAGGAGCTTTCATGTTTGGAGGTGAGGCTATAGATAAAAAAGTTAAAGTTTTATCAGGAGGAGAAAGAAGTAGATTGGCAATGATTAAACTTCTATTAGAACCAGTAAATTTGCTCATTCTAGATGAGCCAACAAATCACCTTGATATAAGATCTAAAGATGTGTTGAAGGAGGCGATAAAAGAGTTTGATGGTACAGTTATAATAGTGAGCCATGATAGGGATTTCTTAGATGGTTTAGTGACCAAAGTTTATGAGTTTGGTGGAGGTCTTGTAAAAGAACACTTAGGTGGTATATATGACTTTTTGCAGAAAAAAGATATGGAACATCTAAATGAGCTAGAGTCTGTTCAATCTTTATCTTCATCGCCTACTACTGTTGTTGATGAAAAAACTGTAACTGATAATAAGCTCTCTTATGAAGCACAAAAAGAACTGAACAAACAGATCAGAAAAGTTGAAAAGCAAGTTTCGGCTACAGAAAAAGAGATCGAAAAGCTAGAAGAACAAAAAGGGCTATTAGAGGAACAACTAGCTACTCCTGAGGGGGCTTCTGATAGTGAGCTCTATACAAAATATGATGACATTAAAGTAAGTTTGCAAAGCTCTATTGATAAGTGGGAGACTTTATTAATGGAGTTAGAAGAGTTGAATGAACAAAAAAACTAATATAAAAATAGTAATATGAATTTTAAAAAATATCTACCTGCTACATTAGCCTGTTTCTTAATGGCTAGTTGTGGCACTTCGAATACAAGTATGGAAAAAACATCGGGATTGGATTTAGCAAATCTAGATACTATGGTATTACCTGGAGATAGCTTTTATCAATATGCATGTGGAGGTTGGATGAAAAACAATCCACTACCAAAAGAGTTTGCTAGATTTGGCTCGTTCGATATGTTAGCAGAAAACAATAGAGAACAAGTGAAAAATTTGATTGAAGAATTATCTGAAGGTCATTTTGAAGCTGGATCGGTTGAGCAAAAAATAGGAGAGTTATACGCAATAGCTATGGATGCTAATAAATTAAATAAAGATGGTTTTTCTCCTATTGCAAAAGAGCTTGAGCAAATTAAAAACCTGAAAAGCAAAAGTGAAATAGCAACTCTTTTAGCAGAGTTTAATCGCAAAGGTATCTCACCTTATTTTGCTCTATATGTTGGTGCAGATGATATGAATAGTTCAATGAATATTGTTCACTCTTATCAATATGGACTAGGACTAGGACAGAAAGATTACTATGTAAATAAAGATGAGGCTACAGAGTCGCTTCGTAAGTCATATGTCTCACATATTCAAAAAATGTTTAGCCTAGTTGGTTATACTGAAATGGAAGCTCAAAAAGCGGCAAATGATGTAATGATTATTGAAACTCAATTGGCAGAGTCTTTTTTCTCTAATGTAGAGTTAAGAGATCCTCACGCTAATTACAATATGGTTACTGTTGATAAGCTTAAAAAAGAGTACAGTGCTATTGATTGGGATAAATATTTATCAGCTGTAGGTATGACAGATATAAATAGTATTGACGTTGGACAACCAAGAGCTATGGCTGGGGCAAACAAGGTGATTAAAGAACAACCTCTTTCTGCTCATATTGCTTACTTACAATGGAAGCTTATTGATGCATCTGCAAGCTACTTGAGTGATGACTTTGTGAATCAATCTTTTGAGTTTTATGGCAAGGTAATGTCGGGTACTGAAGAAATTCAGCCTCGTTGGAAACGTGCTGTAAGTAGTGTTAATGGCTCTTTAGGAGAGGCTGTTGGACAAATATATGTACAAAAACACTTCCCTCCTGCAGCTAAAGATAGAATGATTCATCTTGTAAAGAATTTACAAATAGCCTTGGGTGAAAGAATACAAGGGCTTGAGTGGATGAGTTCAGAAACAAAAGCAAAGGCTTTAGAAAAACTAGATGCTTTTCATGTGAAAATTGGGTATCCTGACAAATGGAAAGACTACTCAACTCTTCCGATTGAAAATGATTCTTATTGGGATAATATAAAACGTGCTAATGCATGGGAGTATGAAGAGATGCTAACTAAAATTGGTAAGCCTGTAGATAAAGATGAGTGGTTTATGACTCCTCAAACTGTAAATGCATATTATAACCCTACGACCAATGAAATATGCTTCCCTGCAGGAATTCTTCAATACCCATTCTTTGACATGAATGCAGATGATGCCTTTAATTATGGTGCAATTGGTGTAGTAATAGGACATGAAATGACACATGGATTTGATGACCAAGGTAGACTATATGATAAAGAAGGAAATCTAAATGACTGGTGGACAAAAGAAGATGCAGAGAATTTTAAACAAAGAGCAAAGGTTATGGTAGACTTCTTTAATAACATTGAAGTAGCGCCAGGTGTTCATGCAAATGGAGAGTTTACATTAGGCGAAAATATTGCAGATCATGGAGGTTTACAAGTCTCTTATCAAGCATTTAAAAATGCGACTAAGGCTGCTCCTTTAGCTAATATTGAAGGGTTTACACCAGAGCAAAGATTCTTTTTATCTTATGCCAATGTATGGGCTGGGAACATTCGACCAGAAGAGGTATTGGATAGAACAAAGTCAGATCCTCATTCACTAGGTAAGTGGAGAGTAGATGGTGCATTGCCACATATTAATTCATGGTATAATGCATTCAATATAAAAAGTGAGGATAAACTCTATGTTAACCCAGAAGACAGAGTGTCAATTTGGTAATAATCTATAGTCAATATATGCAAATAAAAGAGAGCTTTCTAAATGTTAAGAAGGCTCTCTTTTATTTTAAAACATTACTTAAATATACTCATACATACACAATTATTTATAACTTTGTATTTTACAAACACCTAATAGTATATCAATGTCTATAACTAAGAAAATCAAACGTGCGTTAATTTCAGTTTTTAACAAAGATGGATTAGAAGAAATTCTTAACGAGCTACATAAAGGTGGTGTTTCATTCTTGTCGACTGGTGGTACACGTCACTTTATAGAGTCGCTAGGATACCCTTGTGAGGCTGTTGAAAACCTAACGGATTATCCTTCAATTCTTGGAGGTAGAGTGAAAACACTACACCCAAAAGTTTTTGGAGGCATTTTGGCTAGACGTGATTTTGAAAGTGATCAAGTTGAATTAAGTCAATATGTTATACCAGAAATAGATTTGGTAATTGTGGACCTTTATCCTTTTGAAGATACAGTGAATTCAGGTGCAGAACTTGAGGACTGTATTGAGAAAATAGATATAGGTGGAATTTCGTTAATTAGAGCAGCTGCGAAGAATTATAAGGATGTTGTTATTGTTCCTTCACAAAGTCAATATGAACCTTTTTTAGGAGTGTTGAAAGAGAGAGGAGTAGAAACAACTTTAGAAGAGCGTAAGTGGTTTGCAAAGGAGGCTTTTGGAGTCTCTTCATATTATGACACTTCTATATTTAATTATTTTGATAACGGAGGATGTTCGTCTTTTCGTAGTGCTTTTTCTGAAAGCAAAACGCTACGTTATGGAGAGAATCCGCATCAGAAAGGAATGTTCTTTGGTGAACTTGATAAAATGTTTGATCAAATTCATGGTAAAGAAATTTCATATAATAATCTACTAGATGTAAATGCTGCTGTAGATTTGATTGATGAGTTTGAAGATTTAACTTTTGCTATTCTAAAGCATAATAATGCTTGTGGATTAGCTTCAAGAGATACTTTGGTTGAGGCTTGGAAAGATGCTTTAGCAGGAGATCCTGTTTCTGCTTTTGGAGGAGTCTTAATTACTAATGGGGTTGTTGATAAGAAAACTGCTGAAGAGATTAATAAAATATTCTTTGAAGTAATTATTGCGCCAGACTACGATGTAGATGCTCTAGAAATATTAGGTCAGAAGAAAAATAGAATTATTTTGGTTCGTAAAGAATACAATTTACCTAAAAGACAATTCAGATCGATATTAAATGGAGTGTTAGTGCAAGATAGGGATGTGATTGTTGAGACTGAAAAAGATTTGAAGATATCAACAGACAAAGAACCTTCTGTACAAGAAATAGAGGATTTATTATTTGCTAATAAAATAGTAAAGAATAGTAAATCAAATGCTATTGTTTTAGCAAAAAATAGACAGCTGTTAGCTAGTGGTGTAGGCCAAACTTCAAGAGTAGATGCTCTTAAACAAGCAGTAGAAAAAGCGAAGTCTTTCGGGTTTGATCTAGAAGGTTCTGTCATGGCTTCTGATGCATTTTTCCCTTTTGCAGATTGTGTAGAAATAGCGCATAAAGAAGGGGTTGGTGCTGTAATACAGCCAGGAGGATCTATTAGGGATCAAGAGTCGTTTGACTATTGTAATAAAAACAAGATGAGTATGGTAGTTACCGGTATTCGTCATTTCAAACACTAAATTGGTTTTTACCTAAACAATTTAAATTGGATATTTAATTTATGGGAATATTTTCATTTACTCAAGAAATTGCTATGGACTTAGGTACAGCAAATACAATCATTATCAGTAATGGTAAGGTCGTAGTTGATGAGCCTTCGGTTGTAGCTTTAGACCGTAGAACAAATAAAATGATCGCGGTAGGGAGTAAAGCTAAAATGATGCATGAAAAAACGCACGATAATATTCGAACTGTGCGTCCACTAAAAGATGGTGTGATTGCAGATTTTGATGCTTGTGAAAAGATGATGAGTGGTATGATCGCAATGGTTAAACCTGGTCGTCGTCTATTTCGCCCTAGCTTAAGAATGGTAATTGGTGTTCCTTCAGGTAGTACAGATGTTGAACTAAGAGCTGTACACGATTCAGCAGAACGAGCTAATGGTCGTGATGTATACCTACTATTTGAACCAATGGCAGCAGCTATTGGTGTAGGTATTGATGTTGAATTGCCCGAAGGTAATATGATAGTTGATATAGGTGGTGGATCTACTGAAATTGCTGTAATATCATTAGGTGGTATAGTATCTAATAGCTCGATAAGAGTTGCAGGAGATGACTTAACTGCAGATATACAGGAATATATGAATAGACAGCACAACGTTAAAGTGAGTGAGAGAATGGCCGAACGTATTAAAATTCACGTTGGAGCAGCTCTTACAGATCTTGGAGATTCTGCTCCCGAAGACTATACTGTCCATGGACCAAATAGAATTACAGCACTGCCTATGGAGGTACCTGTAAGTTATCAAGAAGTAGCGCATTGCTTAGATAAGACAATTTCTAAAATTGAAGCAGCTATATTGAATGCTTTGGAAAGTACTCCACCAGAGCTGTATGCAGATATTGTACAGAATGGAATTTATTTAACTGGAGGTGGAGCTCTTTTAAGAGGCCTAGACAAACGTCTTATGGATAAATTTAATATACCTTTCCATGTTGCAGATGATCCTTTACATTCTGTAGCAAAAGGTACAGGTATTGCTTTGAAGAATGTTGATAAGTTCTCATTCTTATTTTAATAAACCTTTCCACGAATCGTAAATGCGTAAGTTATTACAATTCTTATATAAAAATAATCACTGGTTCCTCTTTATTTTATTAGAGGTAGCCAGTGTTATTTTAATATTTAGATTCAACAACTACCAACATAGCGTCTATTTAACCTCTGCTAATGCTGTGTTTGGTAAAGCCCAAGAGGTTTCGTCATCTGTAACTTCTTATTTTCATCTAAAATCTATCAACGAAGAGTTATTAGATAGAAATATGGAATTGGAGCGCCAACTTTCAGTCCTTCAAGATGAGTTGAGAGAGAGCATATCATTGAAAAATGAAGAATTACTACTTAAGACATCCGTATTAAACAACTATAAATTATACCCTGCAAGAGTTGTTCAAAATAGTATTATAAATGTTGACAACTTTATAACTCTAAATAAAGGATCTAATGATGGCATTAGACCAGATATGGGAGTTGTGAATGGTAATGGAGTCGTAGGTATTGTTTATAAGACCTCGCCCAACTATTCGTGGGTTATGTCATTATTAAACAGTCGATTCTCTTTAAGCTGTAAAATACTTGGAAGTAATTATACAGGAAATTTAGTTTGGGAGTTTGGAGATGCTACATTTGCTTACTTAAGAGACCTTCCAAGACACGCTACTTTTAGTCTAGGAGATACACTTGTCACGAGTGGATACTCTGCAATATTCCCTGAAGGTATTTCTGTAGGAACAATAGATGATATTAGTGATATTGATGATGGACTTTCTTATTATTTACGTATAAAGCTTGCTGTAGATTTTGGTAAACTTGATGGAGTAAGAGTTGTAGAAAATCAAGATTTACTAGAAAGAAGGGAGCTTGAAGCAAGATAATTATGATAACAAGATATATTAATTATGCTATTTGGCTTATTGTACTTGTTTTTTTACAAGTGATAATATTAAATAATATACTACTATTTAATTACGCTACGCCATTTTTATACATTTACCTGATTTTTATCATTGATGCCTCTGCGGTTTCAAGAAATCAGCTGATGATATGGGCATTCTTATTAGGCTTATTGGTAGATATTGGTGCCAATACGCTAGGAATGCATACAGCTTCTACCGTTTTACTAGCCTTTTCAAGACCAGCTCTTTTAAAAGTCTTTTCTCAATCTAACGAAGATGTTGCTACACTTAGGCCAACAATGAAGAGTATGTCTGTATCTGGCTATTTCAAATATGTTTTGTTTGGGACATTAATTCATCATACATTACTCATCTCAATTGTCTATTTTAAAGTAACCTCTTTATCAATTCTATCATTACGTATTCTTTTTAGTACATTACTAACTACTATTTGTATATTTGCTATAGAAAGAGTTAGAAGTAAATAATGTTTAGATATCAACATCGAAATAGAAAATTTGTAATTGGAGGTATTGCTGTTGTTATAGTACTTATCTATATATTACGCTTGTTTAGTTTGCAGGTATTGACAGACACATATAAACGTAATGCAGATAGTAATGCCCTTTTACGAAGAACAATATACCCATCTAGAGGAGCAATGTATGATCGAAATGGTCAGCTCCTTGTTTATAATGAGCCCTCATACGATATAACTATAGTTGAGAGGAAAATCGAAAATCTTGACACTGCAAGTCTCTGTGAAACATTGTCAATAACTAAGGAGTACTTTTTAGAGAGATTAGCAGCCATTAGAAACCGGAAAGTTAATCCTGGTTATTCTAGATTTACGCATCAGTTATTTATGTCTCAGCTATCGGTAGAAGAAGCTGGTGTATTTCAAGAAAAGCTGTTTAAATATCCAGGATTCTACATTCAAAGAAGAGATATACGAAAGTATACTTATAATTCTGCCGCACATACATTAGGTTATATAGGAGAAGTGTCGTTAAGAGATATAAAGAACGATGACTATTATACAGGTGGTGACTATATAGGTATTCAAGGACTTGAAAAGTCTTATGAAACTACTTTAAGAGGGAAAAAAGGAGTCGAAATTTTACTGCGTGATGCTAATGGCCGTATCCAAGGTCGTTATAAAGATGGTATACATAATGAAAATGCCTTGCCTGGGAAGGACTTGACTTTGAGCTTAGATATAGAGCTACAAATGTTGGGCGAAAAGTTAATGCAGGGTAAAATGGGAAGCATTGTTGCGATTGAACCAGCTACAGGAGAGATTCTGGCAATTGTAAGTGCTCCTACTTATGATCCATCGACGATGGTAGGCCGTAAAAGAGGAAAAAATCACAATAAATTGGTACTAGACCCAACTAGTCCTTTATTAAATAGATCTTTAATGGGAACCTATCCTCCTGCTTCAACTTTTAAAGTAGCTCAAGGTGCTATATTCCTTCAAGAAAAAATTGTAGATCTTCATACTGTGTTTCCTTGTTATCATGGTTTTGTTGTGCCAGGATTGCGTGTAGGCTGTCACTATCATCCCTCGCCAGTACCTATAATAGGGGCTGTATCTACATCTTGTAATGCTTATTTTTGTTGGGGCTTATATAAAATGCTAGATAATAAAAAGTATGAATCACCATCAGAAGCATTAACGGTTTGGAAAGACCACATGGTTTCGATGGGGATGGGATACACTTTAGGAGTAGATTTGCCTAATGAGAAAAGAGGATTAATACCTAATGCACAATTTTATGATAAAATATATGGAGAAGGAAAGTGGAATGGCTTAAGAATAATTCATACTGCTATTGGGCAAGGTGAAATTTTAATGACTCCACTACAAATGGCTAATCTAGCAGCAATAATTGGGAATAGAGGGTATTATTTTACGCCACACATAGTTAAATCTATATCGGATGACTATATTTCCTCAAAATATACTACAAAACACGCAACTTCTATAGATGCTCAGTACTTTGACTACTTAGCTCAAGGAATGCGTGGAGCTGTAGTAGGTAGTGCTTATGGTGGTACTGCACGTAGAGCTAATTTCTCTGGAATTGAAATTTGTGGCAAAACTGGTACAGCTCAAAATAGAGGAAATGACCACTCAGTCTTTATAGGGTTCGCTCCTCAGAAAAGGCCTAAAATAGCCATCAGTGTATATGTAGAGTATGGCGGATTTGGAGGAAGATGGGCTGCACCTATCGGGGCTTTAATGATGGAGCAATATCTAAATGGAAAAATAGATGAAGAGCGTGAAGCTCTAGTTAAAGAAATTGAGAATACTAATTTGATTCCGTATGAATTCAAGAAACGCTAGTGTCTGGAAAACCTTAGATTGGTGGACAGTATTACTATATTTAATTTTATTAGTTTGTGGTTGGTTTAGTGTGTGTGGAGCAAGCTATGAGTATGGAAGCCCTGAGTTTTTTGACTTATCAACAAGAGCAGGTAAACAACTTCTATGGATATGTTGCTCATTTGGGCTAGCTTTTATCTTACTAATGCTAGATGATACCTTCTATAGGAATTTCTCTTATATTATTTACATAGGGATGGTCTTGTTGTTATTGGTAACTATTTTTGTGGCTAGAGATGTGAAAGGTTCACACTCTTGGCTACACTTTGGTCCAGTAAGTTTACAGCCTGCAGAGTTTGGTAAGTTTGCTACAGCATTAGCGTTAGCTAGATTTATGAATAGTTCTACATTTTCGATGAAGAAGATAGGAGATGCATTGATTCTGTGTGCTATAATTTTAGTTCCGGTATTACTTATCATTCTACAAAAAGAGACTGGATCAGCACTGGTTTATCTAACATTCTTCTTGGTCTTATATAGGGAAGGAATGCCAGGAGTTATTTTGTTCATTGCTTTTTCTGCCGTTGTGTATTTTATCTTTGGCATAAAGTATGATCAAATATTTTTTCCTGAAACGGAAATCTCTGTTGGAGAGTTTTCTATGCTCTCGGTTGCTTTGTTTTTTACGGGCAGTATGGTATATATATTTATGAGGAATAAAAGTTTAGCTGGTAAGATTATACTAATATCATCTGCTATTATTTTAGGTAGTTATTTAATAGCTACTTATCTGATACCATTTAATTATATTGTAGTAGTTCTTCTGTGTGCTGCTGCTACGATACTATCATTGATTTACTATTCATTAAAGCATCGCAAGATGGGCTATAGTTTAATAGCTTTATTCTTAGTAGGGTCTATAGCTTATTTATACTCTACAGATTATGTGTTTAATAAGGTACTACAACCTCATCAAAGAGTGAGGATTGAACTTGTCTTGGGTATGGTCGAGGACTTTCATGGTCCTGGTTACAATGTAAACCAATCAAAAATAGCAATTGGCTCTGGAGGACTTACTGGTAAAGGGTTTCTTAACGGTACACAGACTAAATTAAAATATGTGCCAGAGCAGGATACCGACTTTATCTTCTGTACAATTGGAGAGGAGAAAGGTTTTATAGGTGCTACTACAGTGCTATTACTTTTCTTGGTGTTAATTTTGAGGTTAATAGCTTTAGCAGAACGACAAACTTCGATATTCTGTCGAGCATATGGATACTCTGTTCTATGCGTGTTTTTATTTCATGTCTTTATAAATATAGGAATGGTATTAGGGCTGTTACCCGTAATAGGTATTCCACTCCCATTCTTTAGTTATGGAGGGTCTTCTCTTTGGGGATTTACAATTTTACTATTTGTGTTTTTACGTCTTGACGCAGGAAGAGCCCATAGGCTTAATGGGTAATGTGTATGCCAATATCTTCTATTCCTTTTAATACAGTGTCTGGCATTATAGCTGCTATTTTGATATAAGTGCTATCTGTTAGTTGAGGCTTCTGTATGGAGGTATACTGATGTGATGTTTGTCTTAAATTACCCCATCCTTCTCCAAGCCATATTCCATCACTATTGGCAAGAAATAAGCTAATGGTATCAGTGCATGTTAGAGTGCTATCTATAAGATTGTGTTGAACACTTAAAATCAAATTTTCATAACTGTATTCGTGTGTATTACGAATATTTACTGATATGTTAATAGGTCTATTTACCCCTAATCCATTGATGTGATAAGATAGTGTATCACATTTATTCCACCCCTGTAATGGGATGGAATTAAAATGATGATATTCTTCTTTTAAGTTACAAGCTACACATAAGAATAAAGTAACTATACTTAGTAAAAACTTAATTTTCATTGTTAGGTTTGTCACTTGGTTTATTGTTAGGCCTTTTATTATTATTTCTATTCTCCTTACCCTCTCTATTAGGTTTGTTACTCTTTTTATAGTTTTTATTATTAGGCCTGTTCTTACTACTGTTTTTATTCTCTCTTTTGGAGTTTTCCTTTGCGTTTTCAGGAACCTCTTTATTACTATCTCTATTAGGTCTGTTATTATTAAACTTGCGTTTTCTCTTATCTCCTCCATTATTACCTCTATTTCTAGATTTAGACTTTTTGTCAAATCTAGTTAGGCTCTCTTGTTCGAGAATATCCTTAGGCTTATCACCAGTTTCCTCTTGTACAAGGCTGTTAGATAGGTCTGGTTTTATTCCTTTTCTATTTTGTGATATTACTTTAAAGGCTTGTGGTCCACTGATTGTAATAAGATTTGCAGGTATTATCTTATCCGAAGAATAAGTTATTTTATTATTAAGAATATCAGCTTTAAAATAATAGTAGTTACCATCTTGTGTCATAAGTTCTACCTCTTTTGAAGGAATCTTTTTTTGAGCCTCTACATAAGTGTCTACTTCGTAATTAAGACAACACTTAAGTTTAGCACACTGTCCAGCTAACTTTTGTGGATTTAAACTAATATCTTGGATTCTGGCAGCGTTTGTTGATACAGAAACAAAGTTTGTCATCCATGAAGCACAACAAAGTTCTCTTCCACATGGTCCAATACCTCCAATTCTACCAGCTTCTTGTCTAGCACCTATTTGTTTCATTTCAATCCTAACACGAAAGTTTTCTGCTAAGACTTTAATAAGCTGTCTAAAGTCAACCCTCTCATCAGCTATGTAGTAAAATATAGCTTTATTGCCATCACCTTGGTACTCTACATCTCCGATTTTCATATCTAGCTTTAAGTCAGCAGCAATCTGCCTAGATTTAATCATTGTTTCGTGCTCTTTAGATTTAGCTTCTTCGTATTTTTCTAAATCAACAGGCTTTGCTATTCTATATACTCTTTTAATATCGCTAAGATATTTGCTATTTATCTTCTTCATTTGTAAATAGACTAATCTTCCTGTAAGTGTAACAACGCCTATATCATGTCCAGGGCTAGCTTCAACAGCTACTACATCTCCTTTTTTGATATCTACCTTATTACTATTCTTATAATATCCTTTGCGTGTATTTTTAAATTGAACTTCTACCATGTCGCAGTTGTCTTCGTTACCTGGAACACCTGCCAACCAGTCGTATGTATTTAATTTATTAGTAGGTCTGGAAAAGCCTTTGTATTTTAACTTTCCGCTACCATTATTGAGTTGAAAATCCATATATTTATTTATTATTGTTTTATGAGAACAATCAGCTTTAGTGCTAAATCGAAGAGCACGATTCTAGCATTAGCATTTTGTTCTATATGTTGTTGAGCTAAATCCAATTCTTTCATTATCTGCATTACATTTGTTTCATTAATAAATGGTGCAAAATTTCTAGAAAACTGCTCTTCTTCTAGATTTAGATAATTTAGATTAGCCTGATTGAAATTATATATAAAGTTCTCTCTAACCATATATTGGCAATAAGATAAGAACTGTTTTTGTTTTTCTCGTCCAAATTTAGCGGTATCCTCACTCCAAGTTTTAATATCTTTGACTTTACGAGCATAGGCGTAGCGCATTATGTTGATAAATGAGTTTAAAAATAAAACTTTATCTTCATTTATTTGTATTGCTTGAAGCGCTTTATTTAAATTCCCATTCGATGAGTGTGCTATTTGTTTACTAATTTTGGCATCTACTCCGTAATTAGTAATTAAATAATCTACAATACTTTGTTCATCAAGTTTAGGTATATCTACCTCTTGTGCACGACTTAAAATAGTCGTTAGTAATAACTCCGGATGTTCAGAAATCAGGAGAAAGACTGTATTGTGTGGAGGTTCTTCAAGAAGTTTTAAAAGTCTATTTGCTCCAGTAGTATGCATTTTCTCGGGTAGCCAGATCAGAGAAATTTTATATTTACCTTCCAATGGCTTTAGAGACATATCTTTAATAATCTCCTTAGAGTCCTTTTGATAAATAATAGCTTGAGAATTTTGTGCATTAATAAAGGCTAGCCATTGATCTAAAGAAAAATAGGGCGACTTAAGAACAAATTCTCTCCACTCTTTAATATAATCTTTAGATAGTAGCTGCTTAACTGTCGGAAAAGTAAAATATACATCAGGATGAATTAGTTTATCCATTTTTATACATGAAGGACAGTGTCCACATGAATCTATTTTTGTAGGATTTTCACAATTCAAATATTGAGCATAGCTAAGAGCAAGCTGATAGGCACCTACACCCTCATTTGATTTAAATAATTGAGTGTGTGGAATCCTATTGTTATGAACTTGTAACAGTAATTCGTTTTTTACTTTTTCTTGGCCTAGTATATCTTTAAAATACATTATTTGGGAGTCTTCTTTTTGTGATAATACCTTACTAGTGTAGTAAAGTAAAATATTATAACAAAAATAATAAAAACTACTAACCTATTATAAGTATTACGGCAAATAAAGATAAATGAATTTCATATAAATAGGAACATTGTGGTAACAGGCTTAAAATTTTCTTTATCACCCGACAAGTAAATTCTTACTCTACACTACACGAATTGCTTGTCGCCGACATACT
>JASLCG010000158.1 GCA_030151885.1 Bacteroides sp. | reverse complement strand
CCTTGCTCCAATCTTGTTAACCTTAAATCTAATACTATGAAAAACACATTACAAATGTACTCTTTTTTGAGTAAGTGGCAAATAATAGGCTCTAAAAACTATGTTTTATAACATGTTTTAATATTTTGTTGAGTAAAATTAGATTTTATCAAGTTATTACCTTTCAGAAAGCATCTCTTCTAGCTTTAATAGTTCATCTCTATATTGAGCTGCCTGTATGAAATCAAGCTCTTTTGCAGCTTTCTTCATTAACTTTCTTGTATGCTCAATACTTTTCTTAAGCTCATCTTTGCCCATGTAGTTAAGAATTGGATCGGCAGCCATATTAATGTTTTCTGGTTCTATATATGCTTTTGCTTGCTCTTCTTGATGATTTCCAAATACAGCAAGATTTCTTGCTTTCTTAATTTGTTGAGGTGTTATATTATGCTCTTCATTATATGCAATTTGTTTTGCTCTTCTTCTATTTGTTTCATCAATTGTAAGTCGCATACTGTCGGTTATTCTATCTGCATACATAATAACCATTCCGTTTACATTCCTAGCAGCTCTACCAGCTGTTTGTGTTAGTGATCTATGCGAGCGTAAAAAACCCTCCTTATCTGCATCTAGAATAGCTACCAAAGATACTTCGGGTAAATCTAGCCCTTCACGGAGTAGGTTTACTCCTATTAACACATCGAATAAACCTTGTCTTAGGTCATCCATAATTTTTACACGCTCTAGTGTATCTACATCGCTATGAATGTAATTGCATTTAACCCCATGGTTTAGTAGATATTCAGTAAGCTCTTCGGCCATTCTCTTGGTTAGTGTAGTTACTAATACACGTTCATGACGCTCTATTCGAAGTTGTATCTCTTCCATTAGGTCGTCAATCTGATTCATACTAGGTCTTACATCAATAATAGGATCTAATAATCCAGTAGGTCTGATTACTTGTTCAACTATAACTCCTTCTGATTTAGCTAACTCGTAATCTGCGGGTGTAGCACTTACGTATATAACTTGTTTAGCTAGTTCTTCAAACTCTTCAAATTTTAGAGGTCTGTTGTCTAATGCAGCAGGAAGTCTGAATCCGTATTCAACTAAATTTGTTTTTCTAGCCTTATCACCTCCATACATGGCACGTATCTGTGGAATACTAACGTGGCTTTCGTCTATTACAATTAAGAAATCATCAGGGAAGAAATCTAATAGACAATAAGGCCTTGTTCCAGGTTCTCGACCATCAAAGTATCTTGAGTAGTTTTCTACTCCCGAGCAGTGTCCTAGCTCACGGAGCATTTCCATATCATATGTAACTCTTTCATAGAGCCTTTTAGCCTCGTAGTGTTTTCCTATCTCTTTAAAGTAATTAACTCGCTCTGTAAGATCATCTTCTATTAACTTAATAGCGTTAAATGTAGACTCTTTAGTTGTCATGAAAAGATTGGCCGGGTAGATTTTGTAATCCTCATAACTTGAAATTGTTGAGCCAGATATAGGATCTACCTCTTCAATAGTATCAATTTCATCGTCCCAAAAAACGATTCTTAGTATATGGTCTGTATATGCTAAATATATATCTACGGTGTCTCCTTTAACTCTAAAGTTACCTCTACTTAACTCTATGTCATTTCTTACGTACAAGCTATCTACTAACTGTCTAAGTAATACATTTCTGTTAACGATAGAACCTCTTTTTACGTCTATAACATTGTTGTAAAAATCGGCAGGATTCCCCATACCATATATACAAGATACAGATGATACAACAATAACATCTTGTCTTCCTGATAGAAGGGAAGATGTAGCTGCTAGTCTAAGCTTATCAATTTCTTCATTAATAGCTAGATCTTTTTCAATATAGGTGTCAGAGCTAGGAAGGTAGGCTTCGGGCTGATAGTAGTCGTAGTAAGATACATAATACTCTACAGCATTGTTTGGAAAGAAGTTCTTAAACTCACTATAGAGCTGAGCCGCCAACGTTTTGTTGTGGCTCAGTACTAAAGTGGGTTTGTTTATTTGGGAAACCACATTGGCTATTGTAAAAGTTTTACCAGAACCAGTAACTCCAAGAAGAGTTTGGCCAGGGGCACCATCTTCTATGCCCTGAATTAGTTGCTTAATAGCTTCTGGTTGATCGCCTGTGGGTTTATAATCTGATTTTAATTCAAAATTCATTATTTAACTTATCGCTAATTTTAATATAAAAAGTATCGACAAGATATACATTGTTAATGAAATTTCCTTGTAATGGCCTGTAAAAACTCTAATTACTACATAACTTAACATACCTAAAATAATACCATCAGCAATAGAGTAGGTCAATACCATCATAAGCATAGTAACAAAAGCAGGAAGAGCTTCTGAAATGTCAGAAAGATCAATTCTTGGAATGTTGCCAATCATCAATACTCCAACAATGAATAGTGCTCCAGTAGTAGCTGCACTTGGAATTAACAGGAAGAAAGGTGCAAAGAAAAGCGCTACTATAAATAACACAGATACAGTTAGAGAGGTAAGGCCCGTACGTCCGCCTTCACTAATTCCAGATGCACTCTCTACGTAAGCTCCAACGGTAGATGTTCCACATATAGCTCCGAATGTCGTTCCCAATGCGTCGGCAAAAAGAGCTTGTTTCATATTAGGTACATTTCCATCTTTATCCATTAGCCCACCTTTTGCAGTAACACCTATCAATGTTCCTAGCGTATCGAATAGGTCCATAAAGATTAATGTAAATACAATGACTAACATATCTAAGTTAAACATGTCACTGAAATTAAACTGCATGAATGTATCTTCCATGGAATGGGGTAGGGAGACTGGAGAGAAGTTTTCTGGCACTTGTGTAACACCTAGCGGAATACCTATGAGCGTACATATAATGATACTATAGAATAAAGCTCCCCTTACTTTAAGCTTCATAAGAATACCACTAAGCATAATGCTCACTATTGCAAGAAAAGATATAGGATTAATTTTCCCTAGCATAACGAAAGTACTTTCGTTTGGTACAATAATACCTGCGTTTTTAAGACCAATAAATGAAATAAACATCCCTATGCCGGCCGAAATGGCAAACCGAAGACTCATGGGGATACTTTTTACTATAGCTTCCCGAATATTAAAGAAGGTTATAAGTATAAATACTATACCTTCTATAAATACTGCAGCTAGGGCTGTTTGCCAAGGTAAGTTCATACCTTGTACTAGCGTAAAAGCAAAAAAAGCATTAATACCCATTGCTGGAGCTAATGCTATTGGTAGTTTGGCCATTACTGCCATTACTAATGTTGCGAACGCTGCACTTACTGCTGTAGCTGTAAAGACAGCCTCTTTGCTCATACCAGCTTGTGAGAGTATGTCTGGATTTACAGCCAAAATGTAAGACATGGTGAGGAATGTTGTCAAGCCCGCAATCAACTCCGTGCGGACAGGAGTTTGGCCATTATAGCCAACAAATTTTCCTAGTTTCATTTGTTTTGAGTAGTTAAATGTAACAAAGAGCGCGAATTTCGCTAATAATAATGGTAAAAGCAAGACTCCCCAGAAAAATAAATGCAAATCTAATATGGAATTTCTTAATTAGTTTAGAACTATAGTACTTAATATTTGAGGACTTTATTCAGTCATTCATTGTTCTTTTTCTTAAAGAAACCAAAGACAAATCCAAAAAGAATAGCACCCCAAATAATGCTGCTTGAGGGACTTGGATTTTGTGTAGAATCTCCGATGTACTTCCAATAAAAATATCCAAAAATAGCACCAACTAATGCTCCTATAATATATAAGATATTTTGCTTTATGTATTCCTTTAACATATTGTGTTCTTTTTAAAGTTTATATAAAAGTATAAATGCTAGTGATAATAATCGTATATTTTTATATGTTTTATTATATTTAAAAGATAAATAATCTTCTAGCTCGATTCTGTGGCAATTAAGAAGATTAATAATTGGTTTTATCAATTCAAATCAATAAATTTGCACTTCATTTTATAGTACATAATGAGAAAGAAAATAATCATACCGTTGCTATTGGTAGCTGTGTTAAGCTCGTGTGGTCCTTATAACAAGCTACTTAAAAGTAGGGATTACGAATATAAATATGAGGCTTCGAAGCAGTATTTTGCTAGAGGTCAATATAATAAAGCTTCGACTTTACTGACCGAATTGATAACAATTATGAAGGGAACAGATAAAGCTGAAGAATCTTTGTATCTGTTAGCATTGTCTTTTTTTAATAATAAAGACTATACTACTGCTGCAACGACCTTTATTACATATTATACTAGCTACCCTAGTGGTAGATATACAGAAATTGCCAGGTTTTTATCTGGTAAAGCTTTGTATCTAGAAACCCCAGAATCTAGATTAGATCAATCTAGTACTTATAAAGCTTTGCAAGAATTATCATTGTATATAGAAGAGTACCCTTTCAGTGAACGTAAAGAAGAGGCTCAGCAAATGATATTCGAATTACAAGAAAAATTAGTTAAGAAGGAGTACCTATCCGCTAAATTATATTATGATTTAGGTACTTATATGGGTAATAACTATAAATCTTGTATTATTACAGCCGAAAATGCATTGTTAGACTTTCCGTCTACTCAAATGAGAGAAAATTTGAGTATTTTAATATTACGTGCTAAGTATCAACTAGCGGAACATAGTTTTGAAGAATTAAAACAAGAACGTTATCGCGATGCTATTGATGAATACTTTGCATTTAAAAACGACTTCCCTGAGTCTAAATTTATGAAGACTGCAGAGAAAATTTATAGAAATTCTGTATCTGAAATCTCATTAGATGAAGTAGAGGCAGACTTTAAAAAAGAAAAAATTAAGGACTAAATATAAGATTTAAGATTTATGGATTACAAAAAATCAAAAGCTCCTACATCAACAGTTACTCGTGACTTAATGGATTTATGTCAAGATACTGGTAATATCTATGAGACTGTTTCTGTTATTGGTAAGCGTGCCAATCAATTAAGTGTAGAAATGAAAAATGATCTTTCAAAGAAATTAGCTGAATTTGCATCATATTCTGATAACTTAGAAGAAGTTTTTGAGAATAGAGAGCAAATCGAAATTTCTCGTTTCTATGAACGTCTTCCTAAGCCAACTTTAATTGCAACTCAAGAGTATATTGAGGGTAAGGTTTACTATAGAAACCCAGCAAAAGAAAAAGAAAGACTTCAGTAATTAAGAAATAATAAAAGATATAAAGTCAGGTAGTAGTAAAATTATTACTTGACTTTTTTTTATATTTAACAGGTAAAACTTTAATCAAGTATTATGTTACAACGTATTCAGTCAGTATATCTATTATTAGTAACTGCCATTGTTGCCTTTGCAATGTTTTTGTCGTTAGGTTATTTTTCGGAAGACCTAGGTGTAACTCAAATGTTATTCAGTTCATTAGGTGTTAATATATCTGCTACAGATTTTTATGCTACATGGGGGCTGTTTGCATTATTATTAATTAGTTCGGTAATCTCTTTAGTTACAATCTTTTTATATAGAAAAAGGCCGCTACAGATTAGATTATCTATCTTTAATAGCATTGTTCTAATAGGTTACTACGGTGCTTTGGTATTCTTTATTTATCGTTTAAAGAAAGGTCTAGGTGCAGAGTTCTACATGAACTGGGCTATTTGCCTACCTGCAGTAGCGTTTATATTTCTAATCTTAGCAATAAGAGCAATAGGGAAGGATGAAGTACTTGTAAGGGCTGCAGATCGAATTAGATAATTAAATTTGATTCTATTCAATAAAAAAAGCAGAGGGGTGATTAATTAATCACCCCTCTGCTTTTTTATATCAAGTATTATTTATTTGATTAGGTCAAATAAATATGTAAATTTAATTGTAATTGTACTGTGTGCAGATCTGTCAAAAAAATCCTTTTTAGTATTGTTATACATATCAGATAGTGCAAAATAATATCTTCCTTCCAATATAAAGTTTCCTACTTTTCTGTTTTTTAGTTCTATGCCAAGACCTCCAGCAATACCATAGTCAAATTTATTATTAATTTTCTTACCATATTGATAGGTTACTCTTCCAGTAGGTTCGAAAGAGTCACTAAAGTGCTCTTTTTCGCTAAGTAGGAATGCTACTTGTGGCCCTGCATGTATGAAAAACTGCATTCCATTATTGTCTTTCCCAAAAGCCAAATGAGCTAAGAAAGGAATTTCTATGTAGTTTAAAGTCCTTTTATAGCTATTTTCTGGTTGATTGTCAAACTTCTCTTCCCATCCACGTTGTGCAAAGTTTATTTCTAGTTGTGCACCACATATCATAGCAAAATATTTTTCAGATATGTATCTGAATGTAGCTCCAAAGTTTGGAGTTATTAATGAGTTCTGTTTGATTGTTGGTGTAAACATAACACTATTTATACTCACACCTCCATTGGCTCCTATCGAAAGATTATGTCTTGGTTCTCCTACTTGTGCAGATATTTTTAAGCTACTAATAGCGCCTAATGCTATTGCTAAAAGTGTTGCTTTGAGTCTATTTCTAATCATAACTAATTACCGAGTGATTTACTTATTCGAATTCTATTTTTGTTAACTCGTAATTTCTATTGAAGTGTACGAAGAATACTTTTTTATTTACAAAACCAGCCCAAGTATTTACTCTACTAAAACTAAACCCTGTTTGTATTGAGTTAGGAATATGAACCTGATCGATGTTATCTTCTAGGCCATTTCCATAAGTAGAGAGTCCAGTCAAAAAGAAATATGCCACGTCAAATCCTAGCATACCATATTTAGGATAAGTATCAATCATACTTTTGCTATACCACTTTTGATACGATTTTATAAACGACTTCGCTCCTGGAAGTAAGTTGTTCGTATAAAAAGAAGAGTAGAAGTATGTATCTAAATTAAAGAATACATCAATGTAGTCTTTCGTATAAGTTTGCCACTCAGGATATCCAAATACAGATGTATCAATTTCAGGATAAAGTTCTTTAAGCTGATTAAGCACAGGAAGCATGTCATTTAGGGCAATCTCTTTTCCTGAAGTTGGAATGAAAATATTCTTTTTATTGTAATCTAATAATTTTGCTACCTGTTCTATCTCCTCATCAGAGTAGATAGCTGCTTTAAGAGTATTGTACTTTATACCTCTACTATTTAAATTAAGTTTAAATCCCTCTATAAATTCTGACTTGGACTTGTCGGAGTAACTAGACTCGACAAAAATAATATTAGGGTTTGCAAATTTCTTTGCAAAATTTTGATACACCTCATTATATAGGTAAGATTGTGGTGTATTGATTTGATAAATATAAGGGTTGCTAAAAACAATCTCAGTTTTAGCTGTAAATGGTAGTACTAATCTTATATTATATTCTTCAGAGAATTTGGCTAAAGGTTCTATTTGGTCTTGATAAAGTGGTCCAAATATAACATCCATTCGCTTCAACTCTTGATTGGCTAATATTTTATTTATTGAGCTTTTTGTGTAGCCAGAGTCGTAAACATGTATATCCATTGATACACCTTTTTGTTTTAAGCTATCTACTGCCATAAGGAAACCTTCGTAGAATTCTAGCATTCTATATGACTCTCCTTTTTTTGAGTTTTCCCCAAGAAAAGGTAATATGATAGCAGCAGAAATTGTACTTAAATCTTTTTTAGTAGCGATCTCTTTTTCTTTAAACACCTCTTTATCAGTAGGAGGGTTCTCTATTATGTATGGATTTTCTATAATTTTTTGAGTTTCTACAACTTCTTCATTTGGAATGCAAATATACATTCCTTTTTTCATGCCTTTTTTAAGTTCAGGGTTAACAGCGATAAGAGCTTCTTCTGTTACATTGTATTTGCGACTAACGCTGTATATTGTCTCTTTTCTTTTTACCTTATGCATTTCTCTGCATCTGGATTTAACTTCAGGTTGAATAACAGCTTTCTCTTCTTGCCTTTTTTCTACCTCTTTGTTAAAATCTTCTGTTGTAGCCTGTGGAATTCTAATTACTTGGCCTATTTTAAAGTTCTGTGCACTTAGCCCCGGATTTGCATCAATAATAGCATTTATAGATACTTTGTAGTTAACAGATAGTCTATATAGTGTATCTCCCGATTTTATGGTGTAAAAAATATCATTATCCTTAGCTATGTTTTTCTGCGGGATAATAAGTGTTTTACCACTATATATAACCTTGTCTGATCCTGGATTTAATTTTATAATTTCCTCTTTGCTAACATTATACATGCTTGCAATTGTATATAAATTCTCTCCTTTTTGAATGGTGTGTAAGAAATTATCACCATTATTTTGGGCGATAGATTCAATACTCGATACGAGAATAAGAGTAAAAATAAATAAAAAGTGTCTTGCTTTAACCATCCTTGTAATATTGTGTATTATAGCTTTAATCTAGAACAAAGGTACAATAAAAGTGATATAAATACATAGATTAATGCTTAAGAAAAATAAAACTAGTGGTAAGCAAACTATAATTCATCTTTAAACGTTAATTTTGTAATTCTCACTTTTTGAGGTTGTATCTTCATAAGTTAAAGTGAAAACTAGTTTTCTTGAAGAAATGGATATGCAAAATAAAGAATATATAAATGTATACGGGGCTCGTGTGCATAATCTAAAAAATATAGATGTTGAAATTCCTCGTAATAGTTTAACTGTTATTACGGGACTAAGTGGTAGTGGAAAATCTTCATTAGCATTTGATACTATTTTTGCTGAAGGACAGCGTAGGTATATAGAGACATTCTCTGCCTATGCTAGAAATTTTTTGGGTAATATGGAGCGTCCTGATGTAGATAAAATAACTGGTTTAAGTCCTGTAATTTCTATTGAACAAAAAACAACAAATAGAAATCCGAGGTCGACAGTAGGTACAACTACAGAAATATATGATTATTTAAGGTTACTATTTGCTCGTGCAGGTATAGCATACTCTTATAAATCTGGAGAGAAAATGGTTAAATATACCGAAGAGCAAGTTCTAGATTTAATTTTGAACGACTATATAGGTAAAAGGGTGTATTTACTAGCTCCAGTTGTTCAAAATAGGAAAGGGCATTATAAAGAGCTTTTTGAGCAAATTCGTAGGAAAGGATATATTTCTGTACGAGTAGATGGAGAGATTAAAGACTTGGTTTATGGACTGAAGTTAGATCGTTATAAAAATCATAGTATTGAGATTGTAATTGATAAAATGGTGGTTTCGAATAGAGACTTAGACCGTTTAAAGCAAAGTGTATCTGTTGCTATGAAGCAAGGAGAAGGCTTAGTTATGATTTATGATGCAGATCTCGATGAAGTTAGGCATTATAGTAAGCGGTTAATGTGTCCTGTAACAGGATTATCTTATAGAGAACCTGCCCCTCATAATTTTTCTTTTAACTCTCCGCAAGGTTATTGCTCTAAATGTAAGGGACTAGGTTATGTAAATCAGATTGATATAGATAAGATAATTCCTGATAAAAATTTATCAATACATGAAGGAGCTATAGTTCCACTAGGTAAATATAAGAACTCAATGATTTTTTGGCAAATAGAAGCTCTGTTTGATAAAAATGAAGAGGATATTAATACACCGATAAAAAAACTACCTGAAGATCTTATTGAAGAGGTTTTATATGGTTGCGATGATCGTATTAAAATTAAAAACACGCTTATAGGAACTTCATCTGACTATTTTGTAACATTTGAAGGAGTAGTTAAGTACATCCAAATGTTGCAAGAAAAAGACGCTTCTGCTACTGCGCAAAAGTGGGCTGAACAATTTTCTAAAACATCTAAGTGTCCAGTATGTAATGGTGCAAAGTTAAATAGAGAGGCCTTAAGTTTTAAGATTTACGATAAAAATATCTATGAATTGGCATCAATGGATATTGCAGAACTATTTGAATGGTTAGAGCAAGTAGATAATCATCTTACTGATAAGCAAAAAATGATTGCTACTGAAATATTGAAAGAAATAAAAACAAGATTAACGTTTTTACTAGATGTGGGGTTAGAGTACCTTTCATTGAATCGAAGTTCAGTAAGCTTATCAGGTGGAGAAAGTCAGAGAATACGTTTGGCGACACAAATAGGTTCTCAATTAGTCAATGTACTTTATATTTTAGATGAGCCTAGTATTGGGTTGCATCAAAGAGATAATTTAAGATTGATAAATTCTCTAAAAAAACTGAGAGATATAGGCAACACAGTAATTGTTGTGGAGCATGATAAAGATATGATGCTAGCTGCAGACTATGTAGTGGATATGGGGCCAAGAGCTGGTAGATTAGGTGGTGAAGTTGTCTTTAAAGGTACTCCGGAGGAGATGTTGAAGACAGACACCATGACTTCTCAATATTTGAATGGAAAGAAAAAAATAGAGATACCAGTAAAACGTAGAGTAGGGAATGGACATGAGTTAAGGTTGTTTGGTGCAAAAGGTAATAATCTTAAAGGTATAGATGTATCATTTCCGCTGGGTAAATTGATTTGTGTAACAGGAGTTTCTGGTAGTGGAAAATCTACATTGATAAATGATACTCTTCAACCTATTTTATCTCAGAAGTTTTATCGTTCATTAGAAGACCCTTTAGCATACGATAAGTTTGAAGGTTTTGACTATATAGATAAGGTAGTAAATGTAGATCAGTCTCCATTAGGAAGAACACCTAGATCTAATCCAGCAACTTATACAGGAGTTTTTTCAGATATAAGAAAGTTGTTTGTGGAATTACCAGAAGCTAAAATAAGAGGTTATAAACCTGGCCGATTTTCGTTTAATGTACGGGGAGGACGTTGTGAGGTATGTTCAGGAAATGGGTATAAAACAATTGAAATGAATTTTTTACCAGATGTCTATGTGCCTTGTGAGGAGTGTCATGGTAAAAGATATAATAGAGAAACTTTAGAGGTGAGGTTTAAGGGAAAATCAATAGCTGATGTGCTTGATATGACCATAAATCAAGCTGTTGAATTCTTTGAGAATGTGCCTCAGATCTTAAATAAAATAAAGGTTATTCAAGATGTGGGCCTAGGATATATTAAGTTAGGACAATCCTCGACAACATTGTCTGGAGGTGAAAGTCAGCGTGTAAAACTGGCAACAGAGCTTTCTAAAAGAGATACTGGTAAAACAGTATATATTTTAGATGAGCCAACTACGGGTTTACACTTTGAAGATATAAGAGTATTATTGCAAGTTTTAAATAGACTAGTAGATAAAGGAAATACTGTTATTGTAATTGAGCACAATTTTGATGTTATTAAGACTGCAGATCATATTATTGACGTTGGTCCTGAAGGAGGACGAGGTGGTGGTGAACTACTTGGTGTTGGAACTCCAGAAGAAGTTGCAATGAGTAATAAAGGATTTACTCCTTACTTTTTGAAGCAGGAACTTTAAAACAACTGTATTAGTAACTTAACAAAACCCTTAGAAATTTAAATTTCTAAGGGTTTTGTTATTATAAATGAAATAAAAGTTTGTGATATTTTTAATTAATTTTAATGTTCTTTTTTTAATTAATAATTTGCTTGAAAGAGGTTCTACTTGTTATAGATATGTCATATTTTATGATTTGCCTCACAATCACAAACTGTAAAATAAAATAATATGGCTAATATGTAAAAACAAATAGCTTAATTGTTTGTTATATAAAAATTAAAGTCTTAGATTTGTAACATAAATGAAAAGCTAGATATTGCGAGTGCGATAATAAAAGCTGAAGAATAATGATTATTAGTTATATATTCTATAACGTAATAACTTGAAAAATAACATTAATTAATATGCTTGTGTTAAAAATATATGCACAAGTGCAGTAGATCTAAATTCCCCTTATTAGAATTTTAGATGTATAAATCCTAAAAATTAATCATTAGAATGAAAGTAAGAAACTTCTTAGTTGCTGGACTTGCGGCAATTGGTATGGCCTCTTGTAGTAGTGCTACAGAGACAATGTCTATCGAAGATGATATGACAATTGATCAAAATCTAAATTTTGACTTAACTATTTTAGGTAGTGTCGCTGCCGAAGGTGTGAAGAATATCGATGTTGCTATAGTTGGTAGTGGATCGGCATTGCATCTCTCTAAAGATGTGAAAGGACACTCAATCTCTCTTAATTGTAAGCTTAAAAAAGGGTATCATGATTTTATGCTGATGGCTAACGCAAAAGGGTTGGTGAATGAGCATAGTTATATCGATGACTTAGATCGTTATGTATTGAATCTGTCTAATCGTAAGTTGGCAGATAATGGTCTTCTTTACTCTATAACTCAACGTACTAATTTTACTGTAAAACCTGGACAAGATGTTCATTTGAATAAGTTGCTTGTAGAGCGTGTAGAGTCGATGGTTAATATTGATTCTAAAGATTATGTTGCTCCAGGGAAACTTAAAGATATAGAACCTCAGTATTATGGCTTTACTACATTTAATGTTAGAAACGAGGTTTTTGCTTCAAAACAAAAGTCTAACTTAGTTGACTTTACTACACCAAATACTAGATCATATTCTAAGAAAATAACTTCTATATTTGAACCAAACAACTCTGAACTTAAATTGACTAGTAGTTTTAAGAAAGCTATCTCAAATAAGGATGCTCAGTTAGTGTTAGAAAATAACAGTCCTAAAAACCTAGTAGGTAATACCACTGGTGCATTCATTGCTTTTCAGTCTAAGAGTGGTAAGGATTTCTACAAGTTCTTTGATAAAATTACAGGTAACGTAAGATTTTCAGAGCAAAATAAACTTGGAGCGAATGAAGAGATTGTTGAAGTATTCAAGGATGGTATGATGTATTATACATTGTTCTTTACTAATGGTGATATCCTCTCCTCTCCTGAGACCTCTACATATATTACTAGAAATAAGCAATATAATATTCGTATAAAACAACTTACAGAGGCTGGATCTTCTATTCCAGGGCTAGATAAGGATATTACAGATCCATCAAATCCTCAAAACCCAATCGATCCAGATCAACCAGTGCTTGAACCAGATGAGTCTACTGATGTTAATATTGACTTTGATATTGTTGTAGAAGATTGGTTAGTTCAAGAAGAAGATAAAAACTTATAAAGTTGTACGGGAGTCTAGAGTGTATTATTTCATAATAAAGTCTTGGTGTAATTCACTCTAGTCCCCTTCTATAAATTATCTAAAAGTGTGTTTGTTGGTCTAGTTGTTATAACTAGAAATCACATGTGTAGAATATTAATTAATATCCTGCATAGCCCTTATTATGTTCTTTTGTGTACAGGTGTTATGTCTTATAAGTTGATGATTAAGAGTTACTTAATGTATAATAAATAAACCTATTACTATAATATTTAATTGATTTTATGAAAACTTTAATAAAGTATCTATTGGTAACTCTTGTTGCTTTTGGATTCACATCATGTTCTGAGTCAGATTCGCTTACCCAGAAAAATGGTTCTTCGGATAATGGAGAAGTTTTTATGGTGTTAAAGAATCTTGGTCCTGATAAAACACGAGGTGGAAGTGTAAATCAAAAGTATGAGAATCTTTGTCATACGGTCACAGTCTTAGTTTTTGACTCTGCTAGTGGTGATAAAGTTGCTCAAAAAGAATTGTCTAATCAGAATGGACAGACTGTAGCTT
The DNA here is from genome assembly GCA_030151885.1 of Bacteroides sp. GTDB lineage: Bacteria > Bacteroidota > Bacteroidia > Bacteroidales > Bacteroidaceae > Bacteroides_E. The sequence goes on along the minus strand of JASLCG010000158.1, from coordinate 14,945 downwards.
TTAGTTTACCAACTCGTGGAGTGTATGATTACTATATTTTAGCTAATACAGCATCTGCTGGTGAAGAGTTTGTAGAAGCTCTTAATGCAGTTAAGAATGTACAAAACTTTGATCAGGTAAGGGAAGTGGAGATCGAATTGTCTAAATATAATAATTTCTATGATCCGTTTAGAATGGATGGATTTTTAATGTATGCATCTTATCACAATGTTGAAGTGCCAGAAAATAGAGGTTTGACAGCCGAAGATCCTTGGGCTTTTGAAGTACATCTGACTAAAGCAATGGCTAAAGTATCAATGATATTTAAGCAAAATAATGTTTTACCAGATTTCTCTACTCGTAAAGTAAAAGCTATAACGATAAATAATATTCCAGATCATTACACTGCTCCATCTAATGCTAGTTACTATCTTTTCTATGATGATTTTTCGTCACTAAAGAGGAAGAAAAGCTTATTAGATACTGAGTTAAAGTATGATAGACTAAATATTGGTAGAGTTGACTTCTATATTCCTGAAATACTTTTTATGTGTAACCCAAAGGCTCCAGTAAATGTAGAAATGACAATAGGTAATAATGACTACGTATTTGATATAGAGTCTTCTCCTGAAGTGATGAAAAGCTTTTTAAGCTTAAAAGGCTTAGATCCAAGATATAATGAAAAAGATAGGAATTACGACTTGAGCACCATATTTAGAAATATGTCTTACATATATAATATCAATATAAAGCAAGATCTAACAATTGAATTAACGGTTACACCTTGGGATAATGTTGATATGGTTATCTATTACAATAAGCAGATTATATATACTAAAAATATAATTGAAGATTTTGAAGACGTTGATATCGATGGTGATGTCAATCTTGATGATGAAAATAAGGGTAATGGTACAATTTCAGGCGGTGTTGATATTCCAGATTTTGGAGGCATAGATATTGATGGTGATGTTGACCTAAAAGATATAGATGATGAAAATAAAGGTAATGGCACGGTCTCAGGTGGTGTTGATATTCCAGATTTTGGAGGTGTAGACATTGATGGAGATGTTGATCTGAAAGATAAAGGAGATGGTGAAGATAAAGGCAATGGCACAGTCTCAGGAGGTGTTGATATTCCAGGTTTTGGAGGTGTAGACATTGATGGTGATGTTGATCTGAAGGATAAAGGAGATAGTGAAGATAAAGGTAATGGAACAACTTCAGGAAATATAACTGTACTTGGATTCAATGGAACAGTTATTGAAGGAGATGTAACCATGAAAAGTGCTAATACTCTAAATAAAACTGGTGTATCTGCTAAGAAAACAAAGACAGTAGTTACTACAAAAAAATGATCAGAAAAAATAAATAAAGATTCTGCATCATATGTAGAGGCTTTACTCCTCTATATGTAAAAAATAAATATCAATAATATGGATCATGGGTTGTGAGTATGGTTCATAGTAAACAAAAATATTAATTCACTTATTTATAACAACTTGAAAAATAAACATGTTATGAAAAAACAACTTAAAGCTATTATTTTATCAGCTCTAGCGCTAATATTAGTTACGGGCTGTAGCAGTGTAAAAGATGATTATGGTACGAATGTACCAGATGTGCAAGAAAAATCACTTGCTTTACAATTGAAAATTGATGGAATGTCATCAAGTTCTTCTCATTCTCAAAATGCTTTTAAACCAGAAACACGTGCTGGAATGGAAGCAATCAACAATACTAAAATTAGAGATGTGAAGGTCTATTTTAATCCAACAAACTCTATAGATGATAAAGTTTATCAAGCAACTAAAATTTCTTTAAAAGAAGATAGAGTATTGATTGGTCTTGATGATTTCTTAGAAGAGATTATCGCTGAAGGAGTTAACGTATATGTTATTGCTAATGCTCCATCAGATAGAGTATTTGATACTCAGACTGAGTTAAATAATTTCGTTTTGAAATCTAACTTTAATGAAGACAATCCAGAGCTATTTGTAATGACAGGGTCAGTACATGATTTCAAATTTGAAGATTATGGTAGATTAGCTACAATTAATTTAACTAGAATTGCTTCTAAATTTCATTTTAATGTAGAGTTTGATAAAGGTAACTTTACACTTTATCCAGACGAAGCTAAAGACAAACACTTTATTAGTGAAGTTAAAGCTCGTTTTGTAAACTTTAATAATCACACTCTTTTATTCCCTCAGAACAGAAGAGAAGTAATTAAAGAAGGTCGTAGAACAAGTAAGTTTTTTGAGCTAACTCGTATCGTTGATAATGATATGGTTGGTTCTCATTACTCATATTCATTAGGACATGAACTATATTCATATATTAACTCATGGACAAAAGCGAATGTTGACAGTGATGGTACTTATTTTGATATAGAAGTAACTACAGAACACAGAGGTGTTTCACATATATCTGAGTATAGAGTTACTTTAAAACAAAAAGATGCATTTACAGGTTATGATCTAGATATTAATAGATCTTATACAGTTACAGCTCAAATAAATAAGAGCTCTCAAAATGGGTCTGATGTTAATTCTGATCTTGGTATTGAAGACTGGAATGATGAGAATGTAGTTAGTGATACTGAAAAATTAAACTTTATTTATATTAAAGATAGTAATCGCGAAATTGTAACTATTAATGACTCAGAGAAAATTGCTTTAGATGTAGTATTAGGTAAAAATAATGCTAGAAATACATTATCAATTGAAAACCTGAAAGTAGTTTCTTATGATCATTATTTTAACTTCAAAGAAGCTAATGGTTTAGAAATGAACCGATTCAATATTAATAAGCTTAGAAGAAAAATTGTATATGTTTATGAAGATCATACTACTGTAAGTAAACGTCCTAAATATTACACATTAGAAAACTCAACTGAAGAGATTCCTGTAGAATATAAAGATATTACTAATCCAGTAGAATTGGATGTTAAGATAGTTGGTACTGAAGAACGTCGTGTAATTAGATTTACATCTGAGGCTCCAAGATTATTCTTAGATAAAATCATTACTTTTGATGTAGTAGATCGTGTTACTAAATTAAGAAAATCAGTACAGATTACACAAAAAGCTGCTCATACTTTAACTGTTGATTACCCATTCTTATCTGGTACTGTACCATTGGTTTTACAACCGCATTGGAAAGATTTCAAACAAATGATAAGACAAATAGTTCCAGGTTCTTATGACTTGATTGAAGGTCTTGTAAATAGAAATACAGAAGACCGTGATATTGAACGTTTTGGTGTTGTAACAGTAAGAACTAATGTGGATAAGTTAGGTTCAAACTCAATAAGAAGAACACCTACTCAAGTTATGACAACTAATAACTTTAACGTAATTCTTACAGGTTTTAAATTTACTCAAATATTTGATCCACTAGGTCTTGGTAACTACAAACAATACATTGTTGATGATAAAGATTCTAAGAATGAAATATCGGTTTCTCCTAACTTTATGGTAGGTTCTAAATCGAGTCATTTAAGATATATCAATAGACAACAAGCTGAAATTCACTGTCATTTATACTGGGAGTCTGTTAAAGATCCTATAACAGGTCAAACTATTACATATAAAAACTTTAGACTTCCAACAACTGCTGAGCTAAAGGCAATCGTTGATATTGAAAATAGTGACCAGTTTGGTGGTAGAAGTATTTTAGATAGCACTCTTGGTTTCAAACTTCTATTACCTGTTGCTAAGCAAGAACACTTATACTGGAGTTCTGAAGGTCTTGCTGAAGTTAAGCATGACAAGAATACAACTATTTATCAAACAGCTAAACAATTCATTGCTGATACAATGAAAATTGCAAAAGTACGTTGTGTACGTGACGTGCCAAGTATATAATAAATACAACTGTAGGTAGAAACAGATGATTTTTTAATACCAATAGACATTATGTCTAAACTTATCTGAAAGTTTGTTTATTAAGGATGCCTCTTTTTTAAGGGGCATCCTTTTATTACATAGTAATGATATATTAGTTATTACTGGTATATAACTTAAATCAATCAGAGCTCTAACTTTAGATTTAGTTTAGCTATCTATTCAGAGTATTGATTCTAACCTATTATTTACTTTTGGATATGTACTGCTATACCTTGTTTTAATAAATCAGTTGATTGATATATGATTATTGTATTTACTTCAAACAAGTGAAGTGTTATTTATAAAGATCTTATAGCTTGTTAGCTATTCAATTGTTAGTTATTTCCTTTCTTGAAGTAACTTGATAAGTTTGGTGAAATTTGTAAAACTCCAGTTATTATTATCTACAGAGTAGGAACAGAAACTTAGTTGAATAAGATTGTGTTTTGAATAGTTTAAGAAAGCTCAATTTAGATGATAGGAAGTGGTCGTTATACTTGTTTGTATTATTTCACTACATCTGTATTAAATAATAGTAAAGTGCCTCTAATAGAATACTTCTATTAGAGGCACTTTTTATGTATAATTGTATTGACTAAGATTATTTAGAATTGGCAACCAATTGTTATACCAAATTGAGATGGTGTTCCTTTTTGCATAAACCCATTACCCATTGATTCAAAATAGAATGTAGCATAATCTTTATCTAAGATATTTTTAGCCCATAAATCAATGTGTCCTTTCCCTTTTATAAAGCTTAATTTTGTATTAATTGTACCGTAGAAACTTTGGCTAACATCATTAGTCTCAGTCCAGTATATTCTACCAGCACCAACGTAGTCAGCATTAAGTACAATTCTGTCTATTGCAGGACATTTTTTTAATGCGAAAGTTAAATCAAAACCTGTATTGAGTGTGTGCTTAGGAACAAAAGGAACATATTTTCCTTTGTAGCTAATAGGTTCTACTTTACCATTAACTTTAATATTAGTATCGTACTTTGTGAATGTTGCATAAGTATAACCATAAGCTGCATGTACTCCTAATATCTTATTAATTCTATAATTAATATTTGCTTCAGCACCATAACTTCTACTTTTTCCTGCATTTACGGTTGTTCTTCCTAATCCACTTTTTGCAAATTTAGCTATTTGTTGGTCTTTTGTATCCATGCAGAAAACGGCAAAATCGGCTTTAATCCTATCCTCGAAAAGATTTAAATGGCTACCAATTTCATAGTTCCATGTATATTCTGGTTTATATATGGTAGTCTTCTCTATGTCTAATTGTTCAGGATTATTTACTCTACTAAGTAACATTTCTTTTATATGTTCGGGAATTTTATCTCCAGCAGTTGTTATAATAGAGTTTAACATACCAGCCTCCATTCCTTTTTGCATTTCGTCTTGAATAAGATCAGAGAACATTTGTATATTATAGCCACCAGATCGATACCCTTTACTTGCAGTTACATATACCGAGTTATTATTATTAAAGGTATATTGTATAGAGAAACGCGGTAATAAGTCAAAGTAGCTTTTATTTAATTTCCCATTTAGGCTAGGGTTTGTTGGTATGTCGTAAATAAGGCTCATAGGTTTTGGTCCCATTCCTTCCATTCCAAGGGTAAATTTAGAATCTATATTACTATAAGAATTATATCTTAGTCTGTTATGTTCATAATTTAGGCGAAGTCCTATCGTTGCGGAAAGACCTTTAATAAATAAATCGTTCAATGTAGATTGGTGGTAGAAAGCTGTTCCATAGACAGGTGTATTGAAGCTACCATCGACTAGTAGTTCATTCGTATTTAAATCAATATTTCCTGTGAACTTAGCATTTGGTGGAAATCCATTAACTTTATTAAGCATAGAGTTCATACCCTCCATACCTTTATTCACACCCATATTTATAACACGATCTAGATTATCTATACCATCTTGTTGAAACCATACTGGTCCATCAGTTCTTAATCCCTGTATAAATCCAAATAAACCTGTTGTCCATTCCCATCTTCTGTTGGGTTTAGATTTAAGTATAATTTCTTCTGATAGTGTATTTAGGTTTTGCTTCTGTAAGATTGTAAATATATCTTTCGGTGTAAAATCTTGATCTATATACATTCTATCACTAAGGTGTTGATATCCTGTTATTGCTGCAATGTCAAAATTGACAGCTTGGTACTCAGCACTAAGCCCAGCGTTATACATTCCTCTTCTATACTTGCCTGGTATGCTCATTGCAGGCTTATGGTATTGTCCTGTTTCTTTATCATATCTACCATAAGTATATCCACCTTCATCGGTATACTCATAATTCATATTTAGGTCTAACTTAAAATTGGAAGTTGGAATATATACCCCACGAAATTTACCTCCTACAGTATTGCCTTTATCTATCTTTCTATTTAGATTAACATCTTTAAAAAAGCCCCCATTTCTATTAAAAAAAGCTCCTGTCGAAAAGGCAAATTTATTGGAAACCCTATGGTAGTGAGTTACCGAAGCTTTATAGCTATTATTATCAGCAGCACCAAGTTTAAGGTCTGTGCCTTGATAGTCAAAAGGCGATTTGCTATATACTTTAACAAGTCCTCCCATTGTATTCCTTCCATACAATGTACTTTGAGGTCCACGAAGAATGTCTACTCGCTCCACATTTGAGAAATCGAAATCAAAAGCAGACTTATCTATATATGGTATGTTATCTACATATAATCCAACAGAAGGGGTATTTATTCTAGAGCCTATGCCACGAATGTATATTGCCGAAGTTAGTTTAGAACCATAATCAGGAATATATATATTTGGAACGGTTCCTGTTAAGTCTTTTATGGAATTGACTTGCAAAGCCTCCATCTGTTTATGTGAAATAATAGAAACGGAACTAGGTAACTCTCTTAAGTTTCTACTCTCTTTAGGAGTTGCTACGACAACGATCTCGTTTATGTCGTAATACCTTAAACTATCAAGAGGTTGTTCGTTATCATTTGTAGCAAAAATAGTTGTGCTAAAACTAATAAATAGCACAAGCGATAAAAATATATTTTTTTGTGTCATTGTTTTGTATTTTACACCACAAAGTAACGTTATTAATATGGTTATAACAATCCTAATATGTTATGATTTTATATAATGCCGTCTGCATATATAAATTAGAGGCCGCAGATAATTCTACGACCTCTAACCTAAGTTATTATTCTTTTATTTTGGTCTTTCTATTTACAATATGCTCCAGAATTAACACAAAAAGTACGCCCATAACAAAACCATTGCCAAGAATTGGTCTTATTAGTGCTGGAATTGACTCTTTAGCCTCATTAGGTAAGAAAGATATAAATAGTGCAATCATCAGTGGTAGTCCTATTACCATACCATCATTGAAATTTTCAATTAACTTATCAAAAGATATGCTTTGTAATGCAGCTGCTAATTGAGACCCCATTAAGTAGGTCATAATTCCACCCATAACAAGCTGTGGTATTCCTTCAAATAACGAAATCATGCTAGGTAAGAAAGCACATGCCACCATAAGTACTCCTGCTGGCAATAGTGCATACCTAGAAGCACACCCTGTTGCGTTTATTAAACCTAAGCTCATAGAGTAGTCTACAGGGCCTACAACTCCCATTAATCCACTTGAAGCATTTAATAGTCCAGTTATTCCTACTCCTCTATCTGTTCGTGCTTTCATATTGCTAGCCTTTAGTGCTTGCCCTACAGACTGTATAGAACCAATCTCATTAATAAGAAGAGCTATGTAACAGAAAATAAAAGATAGTATAACACTTACGTTAAATTGAAATGGAAAATTTAAGAATGGTTGTGTAACCTCTCCTGTATTATGTGAAAGTAAATTATTGGGTGTTTCAAAGTTTATAAAGTAAACGGCCGATCCTAAAACCAGTCCAAGAATAATAACTGTTGAATTCCATACTCCTTTAAGTATTTTATTGGCAATAGTCATTAAGAGTACCATAACCATAACAAAAATCAGAGAAAAGAAGGGGGAGTTATTACTAAATACTAAGTTTAAAATAGTAGGGGCTAAGGTAAAAGCGATTAATGCCATAATAACAACAACTATTCGAGGGGTAAATATTGCTTGTAGTTTATGCAATAGTTTGGTGACATACATTAAGAAAACAAATAAACCTCCTATGAAAATAGCGGTGTAAACTTCTGATGTATTGTTTGCTTGCGATGCAGTTATACCAATAAGTAGTACTGTGGCTGGTCCCATAACAACAGGTAGTCGATGTCCAAAGATTAACTGTATTATTAATCCCCCACCTACAACGGCTAGTAATTTCTGGATGTATAAAGTTTGATCAGCACCAGAAAAATTGTGCACTTGAGATACAATAGCCCCTAGTATTAAAACCATAGGTATACTTACAATGAACCACTGCAATCCATACATAATAAGAGGAAAAGGGGTTAACTTATCATCTAACTGATATTTAAATTTCATAGTTCTAGAATTTATTATATTTATTTGAAATCGTTTCTATTTTAATACAAAAAAGAGTTTGTAATAGCAAAGTATTAAAACATGTTTAAAAATATATGCATTTAATACTAAAAAAACATATTTTTTCGTTTTCTTTATTTTTTAGAAGAAAATAAAGGATAAAATGAAAGTTAATAAAACAAATGTTGCACGATTGTTAGATCAAGCTCACATTTCGTACGAATTAATTCCATACGATGTTGATGAAGCCGATCTTAGTGCTACTCATGTTGCAGAGGGGCTTGGCGAAGATCCTCATCAAGTTTTTAAAACATTAGTATTAGTTGGTGATAAAACAGGATTGTTTGTATGTGTAATACCTGGCATTGCACAGGTAGATTTAAAGTTGGCAGCGAAGGTTTCGGGTAATAAAAAATGCGAAATGCTACCAATGAAAGATTTATTGAATAAAGTAGGTTATATAAGAGGGGCATGCTCTCCAATAGGAATGAAGAAAGAATTACCCACTTATATTGATAACCATAGTCTTGAATATGAGCATATTTATGTAAGTGCTGGTAAAAGAGGATTACAAGTTAAAATAGCTCCGAACGATTTAATAATGTTCACAAAAGCGAAAACTTGTTTACTATTTAATAGCTAAAAGCATTAAAAGCTGTATATTTGTAAATCGTTAAAGTAAAAATCAATTAATACTAATCTATAAAAAATATTGTAATGTTTAAGAATCATCCTAAAGGATTACTAGCAGCGGCATTGGCCAACATGGGAGAGCGTTTTGGCTTCTATGTCATGATGGCTGTGTTAACACTCTTCTTAATGACCAAATTTGGACTAGGAGAGACTGAGGCAGGTATTATTTACTCTACCTTTTACCTTTTAATCTACGTACTAGCATTAGCTGGAGGTATTATTGCTGATAAAACCAAAAAGTACAAAGCTACTATTATGAGTGGTATTGTTTTAATGGCTATTGGTTATGCCATTATTGCTATACCTACAGAAACTCCAGTTCCTGACAATAAGCAAATCTTACTCCTATCTTTATCTTGTGTAGGACTTTTTGTGATAGCTTTTGGTAATGGTCTATTTAAAGGGAACCTTCAGGCATTAGTAGGACAAATGTATGATACCCCTAAGTATGCTCCATATCGTGATGCTGGATTCAACATATTCTATATGTTTATTAACATAGGTTCTATTTTTGCTCCAGTATTGGCTATCGGTATCCGTAACTGGTGGGTATCTTCTAACGGATTTTCATACAATGCTAGTTTACCAGACCTTTGTCATGCATTCTTAAAAGGAACTATAACTCCAGAAGGTACTTCTCGTTTAGCAAACTTAATGGAAGAGATGAACTTTACAGGTACTGCAGATGCTTTTGTGCATGAATACTTAAATGTATTTACTACAGGTTTCCACTATGCGTTTGCTATTGCTATTGTAGCAATGATGATTTCGCTGGTTATCTATTTAATTAATAAAAGTGGATTCCCAGATCCTGCAGCAAAAGTTAAATCGACTGTTAAAGCTGATGTGCCTCAAATGAGTGTACAAGAAGTACGTCAACGTATTTATGCATTATTAGCTGTATTTGCTGTTGTTATTTTCTTCTGGTTCTCGTTCCATCAGAATGGATTAACGCTTACATTCTTTGCTAAAGATTATACTGATTTAAGTGCTATTGATATTGACTTAGGATTTACTCAACTTGTAGGAGCTGAGTTATTCCAATCAGTGAACCCATTCTTTGTGGTTTTCTTAACTCCAATTGTAATGGCTGTTTTTGCATGGATGCGTTCTAAAGGTAAAGAGCCATCTACTCCTAAGAAAATTGCTATTGGTATGGGTATTGCAGCTACGGCTTATGTAGTTATGTCGTTAGGTTCAATGGGCCTACCATTAAAATCAGAGGTAGAGGCAATGGGTGGTTTAGATGATGCTCAACGTGTAACGCCTTGGTTACTATTTGGTACGTATGCAATTTTAACATTGGCAGAGTTATTCATCTCTCCACTAGGAATTTCATTTGTTTCGAAAGTAGCACCTCCTCAATACCAAGGTATTATGCAAGGACTATGGTTGTGTGCAACGGGTATTGGTAACCAATTGCTATTTATCGGAGCTATTTTCTACAACAGTATACCATTATCATATACATGGTTAATCTTTGTGGTAGCATGTTTAATTTCAATGACAATAATGTTAGGTATGCTAAAATGGCTAGAAAAAGTATCTGGCGAATCGAAAGCAGCTTAACAGCAAAATACTTAGATAATAAAAGAGCGGTACTTGTAGTATCGCTCTTTTATTATCTAAATACAACTTGTTACTTTTTATAGAAGTGATTAACTTAGTGCAAGATATCCATTCCATAAATAATTCAGATGAAAAGAAAAGTATTACCTATTATGTCACTAATGCTATTATTATTTTTAGTAGCGTGTAGTGATAGTAATAAAAAAATGATCTTATCGCCTGATGCTCAATTAGCTATATTTTTTGACTTAGACACTTTAGGACAGCCTTTATACGGTGTAAGTTATAAAGGAGAAGAGCTAATAACAAAAGCTAAATTAGGGCTTGTAGAGAAGAATAAAAACTTAAATAAAGGCTATAAAGTCACAAAAGTATCGTGTGTATCGCACAATGAGGAGTGGGTATCCACTTGGGGCGAGAATAAAACACATCAAGATAACTATAATCAGGTAGTTGTACAGATGGAAAATAAGGATAGTAAATTAAATCTTTATTTAAGAGCCTACAATGAAGGGGTGGCATTTCGCTATAGTTATACAACACCAAGTCCAGATTCATTATTTATTACGGACGAGCTTACAGAGTTTAATTTTGTAAGAAATGCAAAAACATGGTCTATACCAGCTAACTTTGAAACTTATGAACTGCTATATCGTACGCTTTCATTAGATTCTTTAATTGATGCAAATACTCCAATAACATTTAAGTTTGATAACTTTTGTTACGCTTCTCTACACGAGGCTGCTTTAGTGAACTATCCAGAAATGACTGTTAAAGCAATATCTCCAAGACACTTAAAAGCAAATCTTGCACCATTGCCTAATGGTACAAAGGCTGAATTAGGAAATAGTTTTCATACTCCTTGGAGGTATATTCAAGTGGCAGAAAAAGCGGTAGATTTGATTGCCTCTTCTCTAATTTTAAACTTGAATGCGCCTAGTGTTATTAAAGATGCATCTGAATGGATTAAACCAATGAAATATGTTGGCATATGGTGGGGAATGCATTTAGGTATTGAATCGTGGTATGAAGATGAGTTAAAACGCCATGGAGCCACTACGGAAAATGCACTTAAACATATAGATTTTGCAGCAAAAAATAATATAGAAGCCGTCTTGTTTGAGGGCTGGAATAAGGGTTGGAATACCTGGGGTATAGGACAAAACTTTGACTATGTAACACCTGCTGATGATTTTGATATGAATAAGGTAGTGGAGTATGCTAGGAATAAAGGGATTAAAATTATAGGACATCATGAAACTGGAGGAAATATTTTGCATTACGAATCTGTTTTAGATTCTGCATTAAACTACTTGACAGAGCATAATATACATAATTTAAAGACGGGTTATGCAGGTGGATTTTCTAAAGGATATTTCCACCATAGCCAATATGGAGTACAGCACTATAGAAAAGTTGTAGAAGAAGCTGCTAAGAAAAAAATAACTATAAATGCACATGAGCCGATAAAAGATACTGGTTTAAGAAGAACTTTTCCAAATAGTATGACTAGAGAAGGGGCTCGTGGTATGGAGTGGAATGCTTGGAGCATAGGTAATCCACCAGAACATCATACAATACTACCTTTTACACGTCTTTTGGCAGGGCCAATGGATTATACTCCAGGGGTATTCGATATACTATTTAAAAATACAAAAAATCTTCCACAAAGAAGAAAATGGAACGACCAAGACCAAGGAAATAGTAGGGTCAATACAACGCTAGCTAAACAAATAGCTTTATGGGTAGTTCTATATTCACCAATGCAAATGGCTTCAGATTTACCATCTAATTATTTAGAGCATCCTGCATTTCAATTCTTCAGAGATTATGATGCCGATATTGATGCTACATATCCATTAGATGGAGAACCAGGAGAGTTTGTAGTTATAGCACGAAAAGCTAAAGAAAACTACTATTTAGGAGCTGTAACTAATGAAGAGTCTAGAGAAATAAACATAGATTTAAGCTTCTTAGATTCCTCTAAAAGATACAATGCTATATTTTATTTAGATGGTGAAGATGCAGATTGGGATACAACTCCAGAATCTTATAAAATAACATCTAAACAGGTACATAGCTCCGATAGTTTAAAGATTTGGTTGGCAAAGGGTGGGGGTGCAGCTATCAGCTTCAAACCATCCAATTAAAAATAAATTTATAAATATAATAATATATGAAATCAAAAGTTTTAATGATGGCTGCGGCACTAGGACTGACAGCTTGTACATCGTCAACAGACATTGATCCGAAAAACTTGATTGGAAAATCAAATATTGAAGTGAAGGGAAGAAAATTATCTCCCGAAACTCTTTGGGCAATGGGTAGAATAGGTTCTTTAGATGTTTCGCCACAAGGAAAAGTTGTTTATACTGTATCGTATTATAGTGTAGAACAAGACAAAGGTAATAGTGAATTATTTGTGATGAATGCTGATGGAACTGAAAACACGCAAATAACTTTCACACCGTATAGTGAAAGCAGTCCGCAGTGGATAAAAAATGGTTCTAAAATAGCATACATTTCTGCAGAGTCTGGTAAAGCTCAATTATGGGAAATGAATGCCGATGGAACTGGTAAAAAACAGCTTTCTAATGTTGAGGCAGGAATTGAAGGTTTTAAAATAGCTCCCGATGGAAAGAAAATTATTCTGGTATCGGAAGTGAAAACTAGAAAATCTACAGCTGATATTCATCCTGATTTACCAAAATCTACAGGTTTGGTTATTAATGACCTGATGTATAAACATTGGGATGAGTGGGTTAAAACAGCTCCGCATCCTTTTGTTGGCGATTTTGATGGGAATTCTATAACAAATCTTGTTGATGTTATGGAAGGTGAACCATACGAATCTCCAATGCGCCCATTTGGTGGTGTAGAGCAATTAGACTGGAGTAAAACATCTGATAAAGTAGCATATACATCTCGCAAAAAAACAGGACTAGAGTATGCTGTATCAACAAATTCTGATATTTATGTCTATGACTTGAACTCTAAGCAGACAGTAAATATAACAGAAGGTATGATGGGCTACGATACAAATCCGTCATACTCTCCTGATGGTAGCCAAATTGCTTGGTTAAGTATGGAAAGAGATGGGTATGAAGCAGATCAAAATAGATTGTTTGTGATGGATCTAAAATCACAAGAAAAACGATTTATAAGCAAAGATTTTGAGTCTAATGTAGATGACTATGTATGGAGTAAAGATGGAAAGTCAATCTATTTTATAGGAGTATGGCACGCTACAACACAAATTTATAAAGTAGATGTTGCTACTGCTAAAATAACAAAATTGACCGATGGAATTTACGACTATGGAAGTATTGCATTGTGTGGTGAGGGATTAATTGGTAAACGTCATTCAATGAGTTCTGCTGATGAGATATTTACAATTTCTGATTCTGGAGAACAAAAGCAAATCTCTTTTGAAAATAAACATATTTATGATCAAGTAGATATGGGTAAAGTAGAGAAACGCTGGTTAAAAACGACAGATGGTAAACAGATGTTGGTGTGGGTTATATATCCTCCTCACTTTGATGCTAATAAGAAATACCCAGCACTATTATATTGCCAAGGTGGACCTCAAAGTCCAGTTAGTCAATTTTGGTCATTCCGTTGGAATCCTCAATTAATGGCAGCAAACGATTACATTATTGTAGCTCCAAATAGACGTGGGTTACCAGGATTTGGCTTAGAATGGAATGAACAGATTAGTGGTGACTATGGAGGCCAGGTTATGAATGACTATTTTACAGCTATTGATGAGGTTTCAAAAGAATCGTTTATCGATACAGATAGACTTGGTTGTGTAGGTGCTAGTTTTGGTGGATATTCAGTTTACTGGTTAGCTGGCCATCACAACAATAGATTTAAAGCATTTATTGCTCATGATGGAATTTTTAATATGGAAATGCAATATCTAGAAACCGAAGAAATGTGGTTTGCAAATTGGGATATGGGTGGCGCTTATTGGGAAAAAGACAATAAAACAGCACAGAGAACATTTGCCAACTCTCCACACAAATTCGTAGATAAATGGGATACTCCTATCTTATGTATACATGGTGAAAAAGATTATAGAATTCTAGCAAACCAAGGAATGGCTGCATTTAATGCTGCTGTATTAAGAGGAGTGCCTGCAGAACTATTGATCTATCCGAATGAAAACCATTGGGTACTTAATCCTCAAAATGGTATCTTATGGCAAAGAACTTTCTTTAATTGGCTTGATAAATGGCTTAAATAATTAGAGTATTTGTTTAAATACTGATAAAGGCAGGAACATCTTTATGTTTCTGCTTTTTTATAGTCTATTTGCTAGCCTAAATGTATAAC
>JASLCG010000150.1 GCA_030151885.1 Bacteroides sp. | reverse complement strand
GTTTGTTAATTTTTATTACATTTAGTTTTTGAATAATTTAACGATATGAAAAAAATTACACTTTTTGCTTTTTTAGCAGTTCCTCTATTTTCTTTGCAGATGAGAGGGCAAGATTTACAGACAAGAAATAAGGTATTGGCTACTTATGATCTCGTTTCTGCAAAGATGGAAATGGAGAATATAGAATTAGAACTTCAACAAGAAAAAGAAAAGGCTTTTGAAGTTGCTGAGAAGCTGGGTATAGAAACAAGTGGTATTAGTCCGAAAGGAAATTATTACGAATTAGTACGTGTAGATGAAGGAGGTTTGTTGTTGTACAGAACAACTTTAGGTATGGGGGCAAGGGCGACACTGAATGCTGAGAATGTTTCTGTTGCTAAAAAAGGAGTATTGTTAGAAGGAGAAGATATGACTGTGGGAGTGATTGATGCGATGTCTGCTTTAAGCGCACATCGTGAATTTATTGTTTCTGCTCTTGATAGAACTACTCGCCTTGTTGAAAAGGATGCTGTTAGTAGGGTTCCAAGTGATATTGAAAGTAAAAGAAAATATGAAAGTTCAAGAGCACATGCTACACACGTTTCAGGAATTATTGCTGCTGGTGGATTCTATGTTGGTGGTGAGGCAAAAGGAATTGTTCCTAAGGCTAAAGTATTAAGTTATAATTGGGGATCTGATACGTCTAAAATGACTGCAATGGCTGTTGATGGTATATTGGTAAGTAATCACTCTTATGGAGCAAAATTCTTTGATGATTATGGAGAAATATTAAGTGATATGCACCGAAACTTATTAGGTGCTTATGACTTAAGTAGTTATCGTTTTGATCAGATAGCTAATAAATATCCTTATTATTTACCTGTTACTGCAGCAGGAAATGATGGGGGAGAGCAAGTGAAAACTTATTTGAATTTTCCGAATAAGAAAAATGTAGATATGCTTAATGGAACGGCTGTTTCAAAGAACGTTGTTGTAGTTGCGGCAATTCATGAGGTGCCTTATTATACTGGACCTCAAGATGTGAAGTTAGCTTATTTTAGTAGCCAAGGTCCTGCTGATGACTTTAGAATTAAGCCAGATATTTCTGCAAAGGGAGTTGCTGTTTATAGTACAACGTATTATGCACCTGAATTACCGACTGATGCTTTAGATATTAACAGATATCAAAAAATGGATGGTACATCTATGGCTTCACCTGCTGTTGCTGCTGTTTTTGCTCTATGGCAAGAATGGGCAATAAAGCATAGTAAAAGTAAAATGCCATTTACAGCTGCAACAATTCGTGCTCTAATGGCACATACGGCGGATGAAGCGGGAGCTGCACCTGGTCCTGATCACTTATTTGGATGGGGAGTATTAAATGCAAAGAATGGTGTTCATGTAATGGAAGGAGCTATGGCTGGTGTTGATGCAACTCTTGAAGAAGGTACGTTACAACAAGGCGAAGAGTATAAGAAGACTATCGAAATAAAAGAAAAAAATAAAAAGGTAGTTGTAACCCTTGCTTGGAATGATCCTGCTTATAAGAAGTATGCTTCAAGTTATGGTTATAATGAAAAAACAATGATTGATAATCCTACTTTAGTGAATGATTTGGATATTATTATTGTTAAAGGTGATAAATCATATTTACCTTGGAAATTGACAAAAAATCATATAGATCTTAAGGCAGTGAAAGGTAATAATAATGTTGATAATATTGAAAAGATTGAATTTACTGCTTCTGAAGTTGGAACTTATGAAATAGTGCTTTCTCATAAAGGTTCTTTGGAAGGAGGTAAACAAGATTATTCTTTAATTACGAGTATTGGTGACTTTAAAGATCTTAAGAAAGTTGAAGAAAAAGAAGAGGTTAAACCTGAAGATAGAGAAGGTGAAAAACCAGAGGATAAAGATGGTGAAAACCCTGTAATTGAAAGTGATTCTTTTGGTATTTGGCCAAACCCGGTAGCTGATCAAATGTATATCAATATGAACTCAAGATATATTGATGAAGTAGCCCGCGTTAGAGTGTTTGATATTGATGGTAGAATGGTACGTGATTTTAAAGGTTTTGTTGGTGCTGATGGTAAACTAACAGTTAATATGGCAAGCTTAACTGTAGGTTCTTATTTCGTTGAAGTAAAAACAGGTAAGTTTAAAAAGAAAGTA
Organism: Bacteroides sp.; assembly: GCA_030151885.1. GTDB lineage: Bacteria > Bacteroidota > Bacteroidia > Bacteroidales > Bacteroidaceae > Bacteroides_E. Next base: position 418 of record JASLCG010000150.1, on the reverse strand, counting down.
AGAATTATGAAAAGATAATATCGTTAAATTAAAGTGTGATTTTAAAGCCCTCTTTGTGTTTGCAAAGGGGGCTTTTTGCTTTTTATATGTAAAATAGGGACTGTAAGCGGTGATAGGGAAACAGTTAATTAACATTTAAAATTTTTAGCTGCTTTTGATTTTTTGAAATTTTTATTTGTAATTTTATGCTTCATAAAAAAATGGGAAATGAAAAAAATTAAAATGACATTAGCGATGACTGCTATTGTAGCTGGAATCGCGTTTGTAGGATGTAAAGACAACAAAAAAGTAGAGGAAACTCCTACAACAGAGCAAACAGAGCAAACTGAACAAGAGGCAATGGAAGCTGAGCATACTTCTCAAAATTCTTTAGATTGGGCTGGTACTTATGCTGGGGTTACACCTTGTGCTGATTGTC
>JASLCG010000145.1 GCA_030151885.1 Bacteroides sp. | reverse complement strand
AGCTCAGTTGATAGAGCATTAGCCTTCCAAGCTGAGGGTCGCGGGTTTGAGTCCCGTCTTCCGCTCTACAAAGAGAGAATCTTAATTAAGGTTCTCTCTTTTTTTATTCTATACTGCCTAATTTCTATATTTGTGAATTATGAAAAACAAGCGCAAACCAAATCATGTACAAGGCTTAAAACATAAGCCTATAAAGATAGTCAAGATTGGCATCGTTGGTCTTGGCAATAGAGGTGTTGCAACTCTTAAAAGATATATGCAACTGCAGTTAGAAAACTTTGAAGTCGTAGCTCTTGCCGACATCGAAGAGCATAATACATTTATTGCCAAAGATATTCTTAAACAACATCTAAAACCTTGTCCAAACATTTATAATGGTGATCAGGCTTGGTTAAAACTTTGCAAAGATCCACAAGTCAATTTAGTAATTGTATGTACAGATTGGTTATCGCATACTAGGATAGCCCTAGAAGCTATGAATAATGGTAAACATGTAGCTATAGAAGTACCGGCAGCCATTAAAGTAGATGAGTGCTGGCAACTAGTGCATACTGCTGAACGAACAAGAATGCATTGTACAATGCTTGAAAACTGTTGTTACGACCCTTTTAGCCTCAACATATTAAACATAGTGCGCAAAGGCCTATTAGGAGATATTAGTCATGTAGAAGGAGCTTACATACATGATTTAAGAGCTTATTACTTTAAAAGCACCAATGCTGGTGGTACATACAACAATTGGAGCCTTGACTATTGTTTAAAACATACAGGTAATCCCTACCCTACACATGGTCTAGGCCCTCTAGCTAAAATAATAGGATTAAACGATACTGATTATATGACTTCATTAGTCTCAATGTCTTCCTGTCAAAAAGGATTTTCAGAATATGCTAAGAGTAAATACGGAGTAAATTCAGCAGAAGCCCAGCTTAAATTTAAAATGGGAGATATGAACACCACCCTAATAAGAACAGCTCTTGGCAAAACAATCCTCCTTCAATATAGCATATCCTTACCCCAGCCTTATAATAGGTTATTTACAATAGCAGGAACCAAAGGTTTTGCTCAAAAGTACCCACAAGAGGTAGTGATACTTGAAAACAAAGAAACAAATACTACTGCTGATCAAGAGTTATTACTACAAACACATCAGCACCCTTTTGTCAAAGAGATAGGTACCCCCGCAAAAAAAGCTGGTATTGAAAATACAATGAATTACATGATGGACTATAGATTAATTTACTGTTTACAAAATGGTTTACCAATGGATATAAGCGTATATGATGCTGCACAGTGGTCTTGCATTGCCGAACTATCCGAAAAATCTGTATTAAATAATAGTATATCAATAGATATTCCTAACTTTCTATTTACAGAATAAAAAAATGAGTAAAAGACAACCAACCATAGTATTTGATAACTTAACCATCGGATATAGTTATAAAAAGCTTAAATCGCCTATTATTACAAATATAAGCGAAACCCTTCATTCTGGAGAGCTAACTTGCCTTTTAGGAGCTAATGGGGTTGGTAAATCTACTCTTTTAAAAACCATAACTAACTTTACACCAAGTCTAGAGGGGAATATACATATTAAAGAAAAGGAATTAAGTACGTATAAAACAGAAGAGCTGGCAAAAGTTATAAGTATTGTCCTAACACAACGTCCCCAAGTCTATAATATGACAGTAGAAGAGCTCGTAGAAAGTGGACGCACACCCTACACTAATTTCTTTGGAACCCTTACTCAACAAGATAAAACAATCATAGATAATGCTATCAATGAAATTGGCATTGCACCTTTAAGAAAGCGATATATAGATACGCTTAGCGATGGAGAAAAACAAAAAGTTCTAATAGCAAAAGCTCTAGCACAAGACACACCTATAATACTGCTAGATGAACCCACAGCCTTTTTAGACTACCCCAGCAAAGTTGAAGTGTTAAAATTACTGCATTCATTAGCACATCAAAAAAACAAAACAATTTTACTATCCACGCACGATATGGAATTGGCTTATCAAATAGCCGATAAGATTTGGTTGTTTTCTAATGAAAAGAGGTTAATTACAGGAGCTCCTGAAGATTTAGTTAGACTAGGACATATTAATAAGTTTTTTGAAAATAGTGATCTCTACTTTGAAAATAATACAGGAGTCTTTAAAGTTAATATACCCGAGATTAATACAGTAAAACTAGTTGGCAGTGGCAGTAATTTTATTTTAATTAAAAAGGCCTTATATAGATTGGGGTATGCCTTATCCTCTACAGCCGACATTACTATTGAAATAGTAAATGAAGAGCCATTTAAGTTATTATTAATCACTAAAGATGGAAATCAGATAACATATGGTTCTATATCAACATTATTAGAAGGCCTCACTGATATTAAGTCGTAAAAGACACATTCAAAATATACTTCTCATAATACAAGAGTGTTTTAACACCCTAAATCTTAATAAAATCGTAACATAATGTTAAGTGCTCCGTAATAAACCATATATAAATTTGTCAAACAACAAGAGAGATTAAGTTTTTGATAAATTATGAATACAAAATATATGGATAAGCTTTTTATTACACTTTTCATAGCACTACTAGTACACATTCCTTCTCAAGCACAGCGCATAAAAGGATCTGATACTGTACTTCCAATATCTCAGAAAGAGGCAGAGGTGTTTATGCAAAAGTATCCAAAAGAGACTGTCATTGTAACAGGAGGAGGTAGTGGTGTAGGAATATCATCTCTTTTAGAGGGCACAACCGATATAGCTCAATCATCTAGAAAAATAAAATTTGATGAAAAAGCTAAACTTAAAAACAACGGAAAAGATGTCGAAGAACTCATAGTTGCATACGATGCTCTAGCTGTTATTATCCACCCCGACAACCCCATCGACCAATTAACAAGAGAACAACTTGACTCCATCTTTACAGGTAAAATAACTAATTGGAAAGAGCTAGGAGGGCCTAATCTTAAAATAATTCCTTACGCAAGAGAAACCTCATCTGGTACATATGAATTCTTCAAAGAGAGCGTTCTAAAAAATAAGAACTACAAAAGTGGCATTATGAGTATGCCTGCAACCGGTTCGGTTATTCAATCAATCAGTCAAACTAAAGGAGCTATAGGATACGTTGGATTAGCCTATCTAAACCCACGTGTAAAAGCTTTAAAAGTATCTTATAACAAAGGATTAAGTTATAGTACCCCACAACTATCAACAAACTCTGATTACCCCATAATACGTCCTTTATACTTCTACTATATAAAAAAAGAGATGCAACATATAGAAAAGTTATTAAACTTCATTATGTCTACTGAAGGACAAAATATTATCCTGAACATAGGATTCATCCCTAATCCAAAGTTTCAAGCTACAAATACACAATCAGAATCATGAAGAAAAGAATAATTAAGTACACAGAAAAACTTATTGAAGGACTCCTAACTCTTAGTGGAGCTATTACAACTATTATTATTGTACTCATTACCATTTTCTTATTTAAAGAAGGATTCGGACTATTTAAGAATCCAACCGTCGAGAAAGGTTATGTCGTAGCTATTAATGCTAACAATAGAGTCACCTCACTATCGTCGCACGAAATTAAAGAGATTTTCGATGAGAATATAACCAACTGGTCACAATTAGGAGGAACTGATGCCCCCATAAGTACTTTTAGGTTTGATGAGTTACTAAACCACTACTCTGAAGAAGAGCTCGGAGAAGACTATATATTGGTTACTCCTAAAATTGGAGAAATTATTACTAACAACCCCAATATTATAGCTTTCATACCTAAAAAGCACGCACCCGAAAGTAAAGATGTTTACGTACTACCAACTGAAGAGTTTGGTTGGAAAGAGTTCTTTTTAGGAAAAGATTGGATTCCCACTTCAACACCGACTCCACAATATGGTTTCATGCCATTATTTCTTGGCACACTTTTAATTAGTATAATGGCTATATTAATAGCACTTCCCTTAGCACTAGGCGTTGCTATCTACTTATCAGAGCTTGCTGGACACAAAATGCGAGCCTTCCTTAAACCCGTTATTGAACTACTTGCAGGTATTCCATCTGTTGTTTATGGTTTTTTCGGACTCGTTGTTTTAGTACCTCTTGTACAAAAAACTTTTAATATACCTGTAGGAGAAACAGCTTTTACTGGAAGTTTAATCTTAGCTATTATGGCATTACCAACCATTATTACAATAGCTGAAGATTCAATGCGAAATACTCCACGAGCAATGAGAGAAGCAAGCTTAGCACTAGGAGCAAGTAAATGGCAAACCATCTATAGAGTAATTATACCCTATGCTAAGTCGGGTATATCTGCTGCTGTAGTACTAGGAATAGGTAGAGCCATAGGAGAAACGATGGCCGTATTAATGGTTACAGGAAATGCAGCTGTAATACCAAACACTCTCTTTGAACCTATCAGAACAATACCAGCTACTATTGCTGCAGAGTTAGGAGAGGCACCATCAGGAGGTATGCACTTTCAGGCACTATTCTTATTAGGATGTATACTATTTGGCATAACAATGATAATTAGCTTAACTGCAGAATTTATTTCAAGACAAAAGCATAAGAATTCCTAATCAATTAGAGATATGAATAAAAAAATAACACAACAAATAGCTTTCATCATATTCAGATGCCTAGGACTACTAATAGTAGGTATTCTTTTCTGGATACTAGGTTTTATTGTCTATAATGGAATAAGTGTAATTAACTGGGAGTTTCTAACATCATACCCCAAAAATGGAATGACAGAAGGAGGAATTTTCCCTGCCATAGTAGGTACAATATGTCTAATTATTGGCAGCATGGCTATAGCATTCCCTCTTGGAGTTATGTCGGGGATATATACAACAGAGTATGCTAAAAAAGGATGGATTGTTAAAATCATAAGGATTATGACAAATAATATGGCTGGCATTCCATCTATTGTTTTTGGATTGTTTGGTATGTCTTTATTTGTAAATACGATGAAGCTAGGAGACTCTATCATAGCAGGATCATTGACATTAGGCTTGCTAGTATTACCAATTATTATACGCACTACTGAAGAGGCTTTACAATCGATTCCAGACTCCTTTAGAACGGGCAGTTTAGCCCTAGGAGCAAGTAAACTACAAACCATTTGGCGCGTTATTTTACCTATGGCAACTCCTAAAATATTAACAGGACTTATATTATCTATCGGTAGAGTATCTGGAGAGACTGCTCCAATTCTGTTTACCGTTGCAGCATATTTCTTACCAAAGCTACCTTCTTCTATTTTTGACCAAGTAATGGCTCTACCATACCACCTATATGTATTAGCAACTAGTGGTACTGATGTTGAAAAATCACAACCGGTTGCCTATGGAACTGCATTAGTTCTTATATTTATAGTGTTTGTTATGAATATGTTAGCTACATTACTAAGAAGACAATTAGGGAAAAGAGTAAAAACCGATTAATACAATAATAAATTATGATAAAAGCAGAGGATATAAACTTCTACTATGGAGATTTTCAAGCTTTAAAAGGCATTAGTATGGAGATGGAGAAAAATACTGTTACAGCATTTATTGGCCCATCTGGATGTGGAAAGTCAACATTCCTAAGACTTATAAACCGTATGAATGACCTTATAGAAGGCACTAGGATGACAGGAAAGTGCTATGTAAATGGTACAGATATATACGCTAAAGGGGTAGAAGTAGATGAGCTTAGAAAGAATGTAGGAATGGTATTTCAAAAACCAAATCCATTTCCAAAGTCTATCTTTGAAAACGTAGCATATGGGCTAAAGGTAAACAGAATGGGAAACAAAAGATTTATCGAAGAGAAAGTTGAAGAGTCCCTTAAAGCAGCTGCACTATGGGATGAAGTAAAAGACAAACTTAAAAAATCTGCTTATGCACTATCTGGAGGTCAACAACAAAGGCTTTGTATTGCTCGTGCCCTAGCTGTATCACCATCTGTGTTACTTATGGACGAACCTGCATCGGCATTAGACCCAATATCAACTTCTAAGATTGAAGAACTTATTTACAATTTAAAGAGCCAATATACCATTGTTATTGTTACACATAATATGCAACAAGCAGCCCGTGTTAGCGATAAAACTGGTTTCTTTATGAGTGGTAGCTTAATTGAGTTCAACAATACTAAAAAGATATTTACTAACCCAGAACACATAGAGACTCAAAATTATATAACTGGCCGTTTTGGATAAAACTTCAACTATTATGAAACAGACTGAATTAGAATTAAAAGAGCTTAGAGATCAAATAAATGAAATGTGGAAGCTTGTGCTATCGCAACTTGAAAAGAGTAAAGAGGCTTTCATTACTCATAATAAAGAGTTAGCATACGAAGTAATGAGCAGAGAAAAAAGAGTAAATGCCTTCGACTCTAAGATAGATAGTGATAGCGAAAACTTTATTGCTTTGTATGCGCCTGTAGCAGTTGACTTAAGATTAATATTATCTTTTATTAAGATAAGTAATACCTTAGAAAGAATTGGAGACTTTGCCAATGGTATTGCTAGACAACTAATTGAAGAGACTTATAATAATCTAGGCTCAAATGTATTAGAAGATTTACATATAGAACAAATTTTCGATATTGTTATAGGAATGCTATACGATAGCTATGCAGCATTAAATTCAGAAAACACTAAAATTGCAGGAAAAATATTAGCAACAGATGACCAAGTTGATAAACTATACATTCAGTCAATAGACGTTTTAGCTAAATATATCAATGAAAATCCTACTCAAGCTGTTAACGGGTTAAAAACATTACTGGTGATTCGAAAGTTAGAACGTATTGGAGACCATGCGTGTAATATCGTAGAAGAAATAGTTTTTTATATTGATGCTAAAGTTTTAAAACATAAAAAATTAAAATCAGAACCTGAAACTGAATAATTCTCTTAATTTTGAAAAAGACTAAAAAGCTATTTATATTATGGACTATAAAGTATTAATTGTTGATGATGAACCTGATATATGTGAAATTTTAGAATTTAACCTTAAAAATGAAGGATTAAATGTTACATCAGCTCATTCTGCGGAAGAAGGGTTAGAAAAACTTGATGATAACTGCAACCTCATACTATTAGATGTTATGATGGACGGTATGTCTGGATATAAAATGGCCGAGAAGTTACGTGCTGCAAAAAACTTAATTCCTATTATTTTTCTAACAGCAAAACGTTCTGAAAATGATATGTTAACAGGTTTTTCTGTTGGAGGAGATGACTATATTATTAAACCCTTCTCCATAAAAGAAGTTATAGCTCGTGTAAAAGCAATTTTAAAACGAGAAGCTCTTAAGTCTGAACTCAAACAAGACTCTGATAAAACTACAGAAATTATTAATCTTGGAACACTAAAACTAAACAAAACAAATAAAGAGGCTTATATTGATGAACAATTAATAGCACTAACTAAAACTGAATTCGAGTTATTACAGCATCTTATGAGTAATATGAATCAGCTATTTTCACGAGAAGAGTTAATTAATACTGTTTGGAAGAACAATACCTACATAACGGAGCGTACTGTAGATGTACACATTACTAGACTACGAAAGAAAATTGGAGAATATGGTAAATGTATTACAAGTCGCTCTGGATACGGATATCAATTTTGTTATCAAGAAGAATGAAGATTAGTTATAAACAGAGATTATTTATCTACTTTTTTATATTACTTAGTGTATTTACCTGCACTATACTTCTATTTGAAAGTACAAAGAATAAAAAGTATAAAACAGAGGCTTTAGAAGAGAAACTAGATGCCTTTGCTTCAATTATATACAAAAGTATAATAAACACATCCGACTCTATATATATCAATAACAACATATTAGAAATATTACCGAAGAATATTCGAATTTCTATAATTGACAATAACGGCAACCTCTTAGACGATAATGTTACCGAAGATATTTTAGAAAACCACCTTAAACGAAAAGAGATTGTTCAAGCCACAAACCAAGAACATGGTTCTGAAGTACGTACTTCAACATCGAACAACCAAAAGTATCTCTACTTTGCACGTAAATACCCAAGATTCTATGTTCGTGTAGCACTACCCTATGATTGGGAACTTAAACAAGCGCTTCAAACAGACAATATTTTTCTTTTTTTTATTCTACTCTTATCACTATTTATCCTAGGCCTGGCGTACATGATGGCCAATAGGTTTGGTAAATCTATAAACAAGCTTAGAGATTTTGCACTTAATCCTTCAAGTAATCTACTAAAAGATACTGATATCGAATTTCCAGACGATGAACTCGGTGTTGTTGCAGAACAGCTTATTAATAATTATAAAGAGGTAACAAATAGCAAGCTTAAAATAACACTCCAAAGAGAAAAACTTCTACAACACATTCATACTTCCGATGAAGGAATATGTTTTTTTAATGCCCAGCAAAAAGTTGAATTTTATAATGGACTTTTTATTTACCATCTTAACACAATTATAGAGCATAAAAGTACTGATCCAAACATTATATTTAAAGATGAGGCTTTTGGCCAAATAAATAGTTTTCTGAGTCGTAGAACAGAAGAAACTTTCTTTGAAACCGAAATTAAAACGGAATCAAAACAGTTTAATATACGTGTTAATTTATTTGAAGACAATAGTTTTGAGGTTATTCTGATTGATGTTACTAAACTAACCAAAACCAGATTATTAAAACAAGAAATGACTAGTAATATTGCTCACGAACTTCGCACTCCTATAACTAGCATACGTGGATATTTGGAGACAATTGTCAATACAAATTTACAGATAGAGCAGATAAAGTATTTTGCAAATAAAGCATATCAGCAGTCACTAAACCTAAATCAGCTGGTAGAAGATATGAGCATTATTACCAAAATAGATGAAGCGCTCGAAAACATTGAAAAGCACCCTATTCTAATTAATGATGTCATTCTTGAAGTTACTAAAAACCTTTCAGATAGCCTTCAAGAGCAAGAAATTGAGCTGGATATAAATATTCCTGAGCCATGCCAAATAGATGGCAATCGAGGTTTAATTTACTCTATCTTTAAAAACCTTATTGAAAACAGCATTAAACATGGGGGGCATAAAGCACATATTCACTTGAACTGTTACAATAAGGATAAAGATTTTTACTATTTCTCTTACTATGATGAAGGGGCTAGTATTATAGACGAGATACACCTCAATAGATTATTTGAAAGATTCTATAGAGTATCTGAAGGAAGAACTCGAAAGACAGGTGGTACAGGTCTAGGATTAGCTATTGTTAAGAACGCCATATTAGTTCATAAAGGGACTATAACGGCAAAAAAAAGAAAAGATGGTAGATTAGAGTTTTTATTTAAATTAAAAAAGAGCTAAATTGCTCGTATAATAAAAACTATAATCTAATGATAAAGAAACACATTCATCTAGGAGTATTACTTTTAGCAGTATTGCTATCGGCATGCTCTAATACTCCTGTTACAAAAAATTTACGAGTACTACAGTTTAATATTTGGCAAGAAGGTACAATTGTTCCTAATGGATACGAAGCTATAATTAGCCAAATTATACAATCCGAAGCAGATTTAGTAGCCTTAAGTGAGGTTAGAAACTACAACAATACTAGATTCTGTGATCGTATAGTAGAGTCTTTAAAAGATAGTGGTTATACTTTCTATTCGGACTATAGCAACGACTCTGGACTATTATCGAGATTCCCCATAAAAGAGTATAATACAATTTATCCTTTAATTAATGACCAAGGAAGTGCTTATAGAGCTTTAATAGATATGGACGGCCAAGAAATAGCACTATACACCTGCCATCTTGATTACAGACACTGTACATACTACGATATTTATGGATATAGCGGAACAACCTGGAAAAAACTTGATGAACCTTTACTAGATGTAGAGGCAATATTAGCAGACAATATTGTATCTAAAAGAGATGATGCCATGAAGGCAATTATCGAAGCTGCCGAGCTCGATAAAGCTGCCGGTAGATTAATATTTATTGGGGGCGATTATAATGAGCCATCTCACCTTGATTGGATTGAAGAGACTAAAGACATGTATAGCCACCAGGGGTTAGTTATACCTTGGACTGTTACAACCATGCTTGACGAGGCTGGATATATTGACTCTTATAGAAGAATCTATCCAAATCCTGCTACACATCCTGGTTTTACATTTCCATCGGCAAATCCCCATGTTAGTATAAAAAGGCTTTTATGGGCAGCCGAATCTGATGAGCGTGAAAGAGTGGATTATATACATTATGCCCCTAACAAACAGTTGGAGCTGAAAGATGTCGTTATATGGGGACCCAATGAGTCTATCAAAGAAGGTAAAGTAGTTACCGAAGAGACCGAAGATATATTTAAAATTGGTAAAGGGGTATGGCCTACGGATCATAAAGCAGTTTTAGCTACCTTTGCTTATACTAAAAAATAATATTAAACAATATGAAAAAAGTAATCACAACTTCATTAGCTCCTGCAGCCATTGGACCTTATAGCCAAGCAGTATTAGCAGGAAATACACTTTACATATCTGGACAACTTCCAATTAACCCTGAAACTGGAACAATAGAAGGTGGTATAAAAGAACAAACAGAACAGGCTTTTAAGAATATTAAAGCAATACTGAAAGAGGCAGGAATGACCACTGCCAACATAGTTAAAACAACAGTACTTCTAAAAGATATAAAAGACTTCGGAGGTATGAATGAAGTTTATAGTAAACAATTTGAATCGGAATTTCCTGCCAGATCAGCTTTTGCTGTAACAGCTCTGCCCAAACCAGAAGCTTTAGTAGAAATTGAAATTATAGCTTGCATTTAAAAGACTGATTCATAAAACATTTTCCCTGCACTATCAAAGTGTGGGGATTTTTTATACTATACAATAAACCATCAAAACAAAGAACATATCAATTGTTTATAGAAGACCCACTTATACTCTGTCTATATAAACAACACTTACTTTTACACTTTCAATAGATGTTCTATTAGTATGTGGGCTCTTGGCCGTGAATGAATGCTAACTATGACCTAGTCAGACCTGTTGTTTATTGCCGACATATCTCTAGTTTGTTGCCGATATGCTTGAGGTACGTTGCCGACTTCTTTGAGGTATATTGCCCACTTCAAACTAACACCTCCATATCCTCTCTACAAATGCTGTAGCCAGTCTTTTTAATTAAATAGAGTCTGACTTTAAAATAACATTGTACGAAGCCTATATTTAAAAGAAGTTTCGATATGAGTTTTTCTTTGTTTTGAATAAACAAAAACACTCCCTTTCCCAATTAATATTAGAAAAGAGAGTGTTATATTATTGATTTGTAGATTTAACTACATATAGAAGTCCTAGTTATAGTGTGGTGATTCAAAACCTAACTTAATCAAGCCTTTACGAACATCTGGATGACTCATAAATAAGTCCCATAGGAGCCCTGTTCTATAATTCTCAATCATGGCTACAATTGGACCTTGATCTATAGCTAAATAATAAGTTGGATACCAATCTTCAGTCTCACTATATGCATCTATAAAACCATACTTATTCCAGAATTTATCTTTATTACTATAAAGATATTTCATAACCTTTAAAGATTCTTCTGGAGTATAAACTATAGATGATAATGCAGCAGTTGGAGTTATTACTCCATGATCTCTACTTTCTACTGGAGAATGTGCATCATATCCATTAACAGAATAACTAGCAGTTAAGCCCCAACTATGCTCTCCATATCCTTTATAACCTTTCGGATTTCTTATACAATAAGCTCTATTTACTAATGTATAATTTTTCATCTCCTCAAAGTAGTTATCAGAATACAAATCCTTTAATCCTCTTGGATCTAGTCCTAAGAAAGAATAATGCGCCCAGAACATTGGACCTGCCTTTTCGCTTTGATAACGAAGTTTTAGGGGTACCCCCTCTTCCTCATGCTCTTTTACAATACCTCCTTCATCTGCCCATCCCTTATGATAAACCTCTGGTTTTATAGGATGTGTTGGCGATCCTGCTGCCAAAGTGTACATAATAAGGCATTCGTTGTACCCTTTAACTGGAAAATTCATTTTCCAGTCATGATTAGGACTCCAATGCCAGTAAAGAGCATCTTCTGTTCCTTCTTTTGTATACCAATTCCAATCAACAGCTCTCCAAAGCTTATCAATTTTATCGGCCAAAGCCTTTTCCTTTACACTATTTTGATCTAAATATTGATGAACGGTCAATAGTCCTTGAATCATGAAAGCTGTTTCTACTAAATCACCTCCATCATCATATTTACTAAAAGCCTTTACCTTTCCTGTATTACCATCCCACCAGTGTGGATATGCTCCATGAAATTTATCAGCTTTCTCAATAAACTCCACTATTTGATTTAGTCTGCTTATTCCAGCATCTCTAGTAATAAAACCTCTTTCAATGGCTACAATAATATTCATTAGCCCAAAGCCTCCACCACCCGAAGTAACTACGTGTTTATCATTTAATGGGTAAACACCATCAATATGAAAACGTTCTCTAGCCATTCCGCTAGTAGGTTCTGCACCATCCCAAAAGTACTGGAACGTATAATATTGTACACTATCTAACATTTGATCATGCGCATGATCATTGTCCTTAACCCCTACCGAACACGATACTAAGCTAAATATAGCTACAATACAAATGGATATTTTACTTATATATTTCACAATAATCTAACTTATTCAAAAATGAAACTTGCCTGTTTTGTCTCTATACTATTTGTACCTACAAACACCTCAAACTCACCAGGTTCTACAACAAAATTCATATCAAAGTCATAAAACTTCAACATCTCAGGAGTAATAATAAACTCTACAGTTTTAGACTGACCAGGAGCTAACTCTATTTTTTCAAAACCTTTTAGTTCACGTACTGGTCTAGTGCTACTACCAACTACATCTCTTATATAAAGTTGGGCAACCTCTTTTCCTTTATAATTCCCCGTATTTGTTATTTTAACAGATGCCACAATACTACCTGTTGCACTCATTTTTTCACTACTTAATGTTACATCAGAATACTCGAATGTTGTATAGCTTAAACCATATCCAAAAGGATATTGTGGAGTGTTAGGTACATCTATGTAATTGGAACGGAACTTTTCGAACCAAGCACCTTTTAAAGGTCTTCCTGTATTTTTATGGTTATAGAAAATAGGTATTTGCCCTACGTTTCTTGGAAAAGTAGCCACAAGTTTTCCACTAGGATTAACATCTCCAAACAATACATCAGCAATAGCAGGAGCTGCTTCAGAACCACCAAACCAAACATTTAAGATTGCAGGAACATGCTCTGCTTCCCACGATATAGTAAGCGGTCTTCCTGTAAATAATACTAGTACTACAGGTTTACCAGTAGCTAATAACTCTTTTAAAAGTTCTTTTTGAACATCTGGAATATCAATATTAGTTCTACTACTTGACTCTCCACTAAACTCTGAAGATTCACCTAAAGCTGCTATAATAACATCTGACTCTTTTGCTATAGCTAAAGCCTCCTCTTTCAGTTCTTTATTAGACCTTGCATCTCTAAATAAGTCGCGACCAAACATCGTAGCACGATTCTCTAGCTCTGCATCTTCAGTTAAGTTACTTCCTTTAGCATAAGTTACCACAGCATTTTTGCCAGCTACAGATTGAATTCCTTCAACAAGTGTTTCTGGAACTTCTAAACGTGCAGCTACACTCCACGTTCCTGGCATATTTGAACGTGTATTTGCTAGAGGACCAACTACTGCAATTTTGCTATTCTTTTTTAGTGGTAAAGTCTCTTTCTCGTTCTTTAAAAGCACAAAACTCTCTGCAGCAATTTCACGTGCCTCTTTGCGATGCGCTTTATTATAAATTAATTTCTTTGCTCTTTTTTCATTAATAAATCGATATGGATCATCAAAAAGACCTAATTTATACTTAGCCTCAAGCACTCTTTTACAAGCTACATCAATATCAGACATTGATATTTTCCCCTGACTTAAAGATTCTTTAAGAGTAGAAATAAATCCTTCTCCAACCATATCCATATCAATACCAGCTTTTAAAGCACGAGCCGATACTGTTTGAAGATCTCCTATACCATGCTCTACCATTTCATTGATACCTGTATAGTCAGTTACAACAAAACCATTAAAGCCCCAATCATTACGAAGCACATCAGTCAACAACCATTTATTTGCAGTGGCAGGAACACCATCTACCTCATTAAACGAAGCCATGACACTACCTACTCCAGCCTCAACAGCAGCTTGGTAAGGCAACATATACTCATTAAACATACGTTGTCTGCTCATATCTACAGTATTGTAATCTCTTCCAGCTTCAGAAGCTCCATAAAGTGCATAGTGCTTAATACATGCCATAATTTGGTCATTTCTAGTATATCTATCGTTACCTCTTCCTTGATAACCATATACCATTGCTTTAGCTACTTCTGCATTCATAAAAGCATCTTCACCAGCTCCTTCTGATACTCTTCCCCACCTAGGATCACGAGAAACATCTGCCATAGGGCTAAAAGTCCAACATATACCGTCTGCACTAGCCTCAATGGCAGAGATACGAGCTGCACGTTCAACAGCCTCCATATTCCATGTCGCTGCTAAACCCAAAGGTATTGGAAAAACAGTTTCATACCCATGTATAACATCCATTGCAAAAAGTAAAGGAATACCCAATCTACTCTCTTCAACAGCTATTTTCTGTACATCTTTTATTTTAGAAACGCCTTTTATATTGAATAATCCTCCTACTCTACCCTCTCTTATTTGACTAGAGAAGTTTGAGTTTTTAGCCTGACCAGTTACTATATCTCCAGCTGATGGTAAATTCAACTGGCCAAGTTTTTCCTCCAATGTCATTTTAGACATCAAGTCATTTATAAAGTTGTCCATTTTCTTATTAGTGTCTTGAGCCCAAGCAGTAATAGTGAACATACTTAATAAAACAAAGAACATTTTTTTCATACCTAAATTTCATTATAGCATAGTAATACTATGCTGTGTATCATATATTTTCAATAAAATAATTAGTTAGTAAGCTTTAAAGCCTAACTTATTTAAGCCGCTCTTGATTTCTGGAGCGCTCATTAATAGCCCCCATAATAATCCAGAACGATGGTTTTCAATAGAGACAATTATTGGTCCTTGATTTATAGCTATATAATCTTTAGCAAACCAATTTGAAGACAAATTAAATCCATCAATAAAACCTTTATCCGTCCACAACTTATCTCCCATTTTGTAATAGAAGTATCGAATAGCATCCATCGACTCCATAGGAGTGTAAATGATAGACGAAATAGCACCTGTTAGCGTAATTACTCCTTTATCATTCGTTGGTGAAAAAGCCGAATACCCTTTATCTCCATCACCAGCAGTAAAGCCCCAACATAGCTTGCTATACCCTTTATAATTATTAGGATTAATAATAGCATGTTCTCTATTAATTAAAGAGTGTGCTTTATTCTGTTCAAAATAATTGGCGTATTGATCTTCTAAAACATTGGGGTTTAAACCTAAAAAAGAGTAGTGACTTAAAAACAAGGGACCTCCATAATTAGTACCTAAAGGCAATGTTATACCATAATAACTATTACCATTTTTCATGTTTCCACTTCTAGCCCATCCTTTGTGATATACATCTGCCGAAATAGGATGGCTAGGAGATGATGCAGCCAATGCATATACAATTAGAGACTCATTCCAACCCGAAATTTCTAGTGCCATCTTCCATTTAAATTTTGGACTCCAGTGCCAATAAAGCACATCACTATTATTAGTAAAAAAGTCCCACTCTATGGCCTCCCACAGTTTAGTTATTATAGCACAAATACGCTGCTCTACTTCATTGTTTAAATTAAAATACTGACGAGCTGTTAGTAATCCTTGAAAAAGCAAAGCTGTTTCCACTAAGTCTGCACCATCATCATATGTACTAAAGGCTATCGTTTTACCAGTTTCTCCATCTATCCAATGTGCATATGCTCCATGATATTTCTCACACTTCTTATCTAGAAAGTCAACTATTGTATTTACTTTCAGTGCAGCCTCTTCACGAGATATAAAGCCTCTTTCTATCGCTACAATCATTGACATTACTCCAAAACCAGTACCGCCTGTCGTAACAATATTAGGTGTAGACAACCTCTCTTTCGCCATTCCTGATGTTGGGTGAGCATCATTCCAAAAGTACTTGAAAGTACTTTTTTGGATTAAAGTCAATAACTCATCATCATCTATCCTTGGGAATTGATCTTTAGTAGATTCTCCGGTAGTAAATTCAACAACCTTTCCTGTAAATATTAAATCGTGGTCGGCAGATTTTAATAAAGGTTGTACAATCAGAGTATATTTTTCAAAAGGTAATAACTCTCTTTGGGGCATAACTACAACAGTCTTAACATCGTCGTCATACATAAAATCGAGAGTTATAGCTCTTCCTTTACTATCTTTTAAAAGGATTCCTTTATCAACTGTTGCACGACTCACCTTTTGTGAAAAAAGAAGTCGAATATTAGCATCTAGAGAAACATTTTCTAAACCAGAGCTTTCCTCTTTATCACCAATTATTACACTCTCTAATCTAAAACCTCTATTAGCTTGAAACTTATGAGAGTCACTCTTCTCACATGAAACTGTAAGAAGAGTAACTAAAAAGATTAAAGATGTATATATATACTTCATTATAATTTATATCTACAATTTGTTTAAGAAGAGATGCTCTATATCACCTTTATTTAACTCCTTAGTATAAAAGTGTAAACCATCTATCATACCTTGATAATAACCAGCCCAGTCTTGTTTACTAGCTCCTTCAGTTAAAGATGGTATAGTTTGGAACTGTATAGCACCAACTACTATCGAGCTTAAGTTATTAAACACAAGACCTCCCTCTGCTTTAACCTCCTTCTCAAATACAGCTTTTCCATTATGCCACATTTTGTAACTAGAAGTGTTGGAGTTAAATGTTATAGCTAAATGTTGCCATCCACTATTGAAAAATTCAGGGATTCTTATCTCTGCCCACTCCTCTGCATCACCATTGTAAAGATGGGTCTTAATGAAAGCTTCTGTTTCACTATTGTTGTTTTCAAAAAACACATCAAAGTTTCCCCAAAAAGTTTTACTGTTCGACATAGAAAATATAGCTGTCGCTCCTGTCATTTTTGCACTATTTAACCATATAGCTAAAGTAAACTCTTTCAAGTTTGATAGCGTATCAGACATCTGCTCTTCAATAGCATCGTGCGAGTTTATCAATATATAACTTTCATCTGCCCCTTTATAAGCAGCACCCTGAACACCTGCATCTTTTATTATTGAACCTGCTCCGTAAGTCGATACTTGAAACTGATATATACTTTCATCTTCAAAGTTACCAGTATCAAAGGTTAACTTTATTTTTTCAGGGTTATACAAGTTCATATCTGGATCTGGCTTACTTTCAGGATAATTAAATGCTGGTTCTTTGAAATCTTGGAAACAAGACTGCACAGTAATAGCCAAAAATAAACCTAGAATATATTTTATAAATTTCATTTTGCTTAATATTAATAGTTAGGATTTTGTATCAATACACCGTTTGATTTGTCTATTTCAGATTGTGGTAACGGTAGTAAAGCATGCTTAGACTGATAAGCTGTTTTACCAGCAGCATGTAATACTTCCGATGCAATACCCCACCTCACTAAGTCGTAGAATCTATCCCATTCCATAGCTAGTTCTACTCTTCTTTCGTGCTGTATATGCTTTCTTAATACGTCTTGATCTGTAATCTCTATCTTAGGTAGCAAATCTGCATTATTCCCTCTTGCACGTGCTCTTACTTGCTCTAATAGGTCTATAGCTTCACTTGTATTTCCTAACTCATTTGCAGCTTCGGCAGCCATTAGTATAACATCAGAGTATCTTATAATACGTATATTTACCCAAAAACCACCTTTTGTATATTTAGAACGTAAAGCTGGATCTGTATACACTTTTTTATTGTAGTATTTATTTACTACATCACTCTGTGCAATTGGAATTTCATTATATGGAGCATTTGGTTTCATTGTTGAAGCTTCTGCTGCACTTTTAGCAAAGTAAAGAAGCGTTTCGTCTTTACGAGGATCTTCTTTTTCAAATGCAGAAGCCAATTCTTCTGTTGGAGTATGCCAACCCCATCCCATATTCCATTCACCTGCACCTCTTATACCTTGAATCTGAGCATACTGACTACCTATTTCTATCGACTCTGGCTGAGAGTCTGTTGCAGTACATTGAATTTCAAAAATTGACTCTGAAGAGTTCTCGCCTTTCTCTCTAAAAATATCTTGAAATGGAGTTGATAAATTATACACTCCACTATCAATAACTTCTTTAGAAAGACGATACATATTCGACCAGTCATTTCTCATCATATATGTTCTTGCATGAAGAGCTTTTGCTGCCCCAGAAGTTAAGCGACCTGTATAAATACTTCCCCACTCAATAGGTAGGTTTTGAGCAGCAAAGTCTAAGTCTGCATCAATTAACTTATATATTTCTTCGGCAGGAACTTTAGGCTTATTAGCATCTTCTGCTTGATCTAACTTAAAATCAATTAAAGGAATCTCTCCAAAAGCACGAACTAAATTAAAGTAAGTAAATGCTCTAAAGAACAATCCTTCAGCCTTTAGCCTCATGTTAATATCAGATAATTTTCCACTATTTTCCTCTTCAATTCTTAAATCGTCTAAAAGAGAGTTTACAGCATGAATTACCTTATAATTACCTTCCCAGTATGCAGCTAAAAGTCCATTACTTGCTGTATATTCAAAGTCATCGTACATTTTAGCATGCTCTTGCCCATCTCCTATAGTACTTCCTTTCTCTACATCTTCACTTCTCATGTTATGTATAGCTAAAGGAGCCGTTCCAGATGTAACATTAAAGCTTCTCATTAAACCGTAGATCGTAAACACCTGACTCTCATACGAGCCTTTTTGATCGTTAGAAGTCCAATCTCCTTGAGGTTTCTGATCTAATAAATCAGAACATCCTGACATTATTAGTAAGCCTACAAAAAGTAGAGTCAGCTTACTTATATTTTTATATATATATTTCATAACTCTGCTTCTTAAAATGTTAAGTTAAAACCAAATGTGTAAATTGTTGGCACTGGATATGTTCCGTTATCTACACCAAATTCAGTGGAAGATCCCCCTATTTCTGGTGTATAACCAGTGTTTTTACTCCATGTTTTTAAATTGTCAATATTAGCAAAGAGTCTTAGATTTTTTATATGCACTTTACTTAATAATTTCTTATTGAAGGAGTAACCAAACTGAATATTCTTAACTCTGAAGAAACTACCGTCTTCTATAAAGTAGCTTGATGCCTCTCTATTAATAGAGCGAGATGAATCTAATATTGGTTCCCAATTTGAAGTTCCTTCTCCTCTCCATCTATTCATTTTATCTGAACGGTAGTTATATTGAGCAAATGCTGATTGATCCCAATTTCGGTATATTTCATTGCCATATACGCCCATAAAATCTACTGACACATCGAAGCCTTTATATTCTAGACCTAAATTAAACCCGTAAGTAAAATCGGGTGTAGGATTACCTATCATAGTTCTGTCATCAGGAGTTATCTTTCCATCTCCATTAATATCTGCAAACTTTAAATCTCCTGGCTTAACAGATGCAATCGTATTCGTGCCAGACTGCTTTATATCTTCATTGTTTTGGTAAACTCCTTCTACTTTATAACCATAAAAGTATCCAATAGGGTAACCTGCTTGTGTAACCGACACATTTGTGGTCTGTTTGAAGTCATTGCCTGTACCTATTTTTAATACTTTATTATCTATAGTTGTAAGGTTTGCTCCTACATTGTAGTGTAGTCCAGTAGAGCCTATTTCATCACTCCATGATGCAGCTAATTCAAAACCTCTATTTCTAACACTACCATTATTTACAAGTGAATTTTGAGCACCCATTTGACCTTGTTGAAGAATAATTATATCACGGGTCTCTTTACTGTAAAATGTTGGTTCTATTCTAAGACGTTGGTCAAACATAGTCATATCAAATCCAACCTCCCATGAGTAGGTTTTTTCCCATCCTAACTGTTTGCTACCATCTGCCGATACTAAATATTCTTCACTATAACTTGGAATAATGTGATCTCCAAATACAGCACCAGCACCAGGAACTAACGTAGGATAAGTAGGATATCTTCTACCCCCTACTGCATCAGAGCCTAAAACACCCCAAGAACCCTTTAATTTTAAGAAATCTATGAAAGTAACACTCTCCATGAATTTTTCTTGAGATATAACCCATCCACCACCAAATGAGTAGAAGTTACCCCAAGTCTTACCAGAACCTTTAAATACAGAAGATCCGTCACGTCTATATGATAAGTTTAGAAGATACTTATTGTCATAACTATAAATACCTCTTAATAGATAAGATAATGTAAATTTCTTCCACTGTCCACCACCATTTTTCATTGCATTAGTGCCAAGTGAACTAATCCACCATTTATCGGAGTCGTCATTAGGAATGGGGAAAATGATATTATCAATGTGTTGGCTTCTCTCAACATCAATTCCTGAACTCTCGTTAAAACGGGTAGTAATACCTGCAGTAAGATTTACAGAGTGCTTGTCAAAATTATTTTTGTAGTTTAAAATATAATCACTAATTGCAGTTACATCAGTACTTTTAGCCTGAATAATACTTTCACGCTCGGACAAGTTTTCTACACCAGCCAATTCTGGATTGTAGAAGTATGCAATTGGTAAAAATTGACGGCTATTATTATTTGCAAAATCATAAGAGAAAGTTGCTTTAAAGTTGAAATTCTTTAAAAAATCGATTTCACCATATATATTTCCAGCACCTCTATAATTTGTAGCCTTATTATGATTTCCCCACTCTTCTATAGATAGCAATGGGTTCCATACCTGAGCTTTTTGGAAATTTGGTAATATATGCGGTAATCTTGTCTCTACACCTTGCTGATTTTTAGCATAACCATATTTAGGTGCAATTGGAGCAGCTCTTAAAGCAGCCTCTACTCCCTTAGCATCGGCTGGTAAGCTCCTAGAACCATTAAATTGAAATCCAAATCGAATCTTATCAGTTACATCAAAGTCACTTTTCAGATTAATTGTAACTCTAGACATTTTCTCTTTCTTGATAGCTCCTTCTTCTTGATCATAACCAACACTCATGTAGTATTTACCTTTTTCTGTTGCACTGGTAATACTTACATTGTTCTGAAAAATTAAACCATTTTGGAAAATAGCTTTCTGCCAATCGGTGTTTGCATTCCAACCTGTATAATCAAATGGAGTAGCATTCTGATTCATTAACTGTTCATTATACAACTCTTTAAACTGAGAAGCATTTGTTAATGAGATTCGATCTCCTACATGTTTTACACCTAAAGAAGAGTTTATATTTACACTTGTAGTACCTGCTTTTGCCTGTTTCGTAGTTACAATTATCACTCCATTTGCCCCTGCTATACCAAATACAGCTAAAGATGAAGCATCTTTAAGTATCTCCATTCGCTCTATATCGGCAGAATTAATGTGGTTGATGTTGTCTGTAAACAGACCATCAACCACATATAATGGCTTATGTCCATTAATTGAATTTGTACCTCTTATCCTTATCTCTGGATCTTGTCCAGGGCGTCCATTATTAACAATTTGTAATCCAGCAATCTTTCCTTGTAGATTAGCTGCAGCATTTAAAGATGCACGATTACTTATTTCTTTAGCATCTACACTCACAATAGAACCTGTTAAGTCTCTTTTTTTAGCCGATCCATATCCTATCACTACTGTTTCGCCTAATAAAATAGCATTCTCTTTAAGTGTAACATTCAAAATATTAGAGTTTCCCACTACTTTCTCAACATTATCCATTCCGATATATGAAAATATTAGGGTATCTCCTTTTTTAGCATTAATAGAATAATTACCGTCAAAATCGGTAACAACTCCAGATTGAGTTCCTTTAACAAATACATTTACACCTATTAAGGGTTCATTCAATTCATCTGTCACTACACCTTGAATAGATGTAATATTTTGAGCTGAAACATTTGAAATAAATCCTAGTATAAAAGTACTTATTAAGAGCGATTTTATCCAAAAAGACTTCACTTCGTCTTTCATAAAATCTAAATTTAAAAGTGCTTTTCTCATGGTTATTTTTACTTATTTTTTAATAATTTAAATCAGTAGTGAATAAATTACAGAGCATTTAACTCACCACTTTTTTACAAGTATAAACTTGTATTAAACAGAAAACTAAAAAACGAGCTCATCAAAAATACATGAGCTCGTTTTTTAACACTTAGAGTACCTCACTGTTAGTACTCATTACATGTTATAATATTATATATCAATATATTATCAATTGATTTGAATCAAAAATTCATTCAAGTTTTGTTCAGGGGTCAATCCCATTTTCTTGCGTAATCTATAACGTCTATTCTCTACAGAACGAACTGTTGCATTCATTAATGAAGCTATTTCCTTGGTATCCATATTTAATTTTAAACAAGCACATAGCCTTAAATCTGTACTTGTTAATTCTGGATAGCACGCTTTCAAGTGAGTAAAAAAGTTTGCATTCTTTTCTTCAAACTTTATTAAAAATAGCCTCCAGTCATCTTCTGGATTTACAGACTGACTAATTAAGGAATCTATTTGTTGAATTAGGGGTAGTAAAGACTTTATTTTATTCTTTTGATAGTAGTTATGCACAAGATCTTTTAGCCTATTTATCAATTCGTTCTTATAAACTATAAAGGATGTCATAGTAAACATTTCTGCATTTTTAGACTCAACCTCAACTTCTAAGTTCTCTGCTTTGGATCTTAGTCTTGCTATTTCTCGTTGACGAATTTTACGCAAATGTAAATTACGATATCTTCTCAACAATAGTCTCCATGTAAGATACATTGCACTTAAAATTAAAAAAAGATATAATAATATAGATAATTTAGATGCATACCAAGGAGGCTTTATAACAAACTCGACTTTCGATACAGCAGACTCATTTCCTAATTCATCTGTTGTTTTAAGTTCAAGCATATATTTACCTACTGGCAAACGATCAAAAGAGATTGAGTTTGATTTTGGAAGCTTAACCCAACTGCTATTCACATTATGCAGTTTATAGCTTAATGAATAATTCAAGTTGAACTGATTTTTAATTAATACTTTACAACCTATAGAGTTATAAGCAAAGTTTATATTTTGTTTTTCAATAAAGGGCCCATGTATATATTTAACATGATCTGTATCTATATCTTTTATAGCTAAATAACGAACCTCTGGCTTCGGCAAACTTATGCCACCTTCAATTGGTGTTTGATAGTTTCTATCATTCAAAACTCCAAAACCATTGTCAAAACAAATGACCTGTGTAGAGTCTGTTAACATAGCTATATTTTCATATCCCGAAATCATAGAACAGAAAGGACCTGTTTGTAGAGTTGAAAGTATTTTAATTTGATAACCATCGTACATAAACTTTACGATAGACTTTGAACCAATAGCCCAATAATAATAATCTTTGATTGGAACAACCTTTTTTATTTGATAAGCTGTAAGCGCATTATTTAACAACTCATTTTCAACAATTTGATTAGATAACTCATGATAAGAGTAAAACTTACCAGCTCCATATATTTCCATACGCCCTCCAACCTTAAAAAAACTAAGCTTAAAAGGCAAGCCATCTTTACCACCATAATATTCAATAGACTTAAAAGCATCGTAAGTATTATTAAAGCGGCATCTATATATCCCCTTTTCTGGATGTTCTAACCAGAGGTTAT
The DNA here is from genome assembly GCA_030151885.1 of Bacteroides sp. GTDB lineage: Bacteria > Bacteroidota > Bacteroidia > Bacteroidales > Bacteroidaceae > Bacteroides_E. Next base: position 6,506 of record JASLCG010000145.1, on the reverse strand, counting down.
TCAAATGATCTACCTCAACATGCTTTATAGGTTGCTTCAAATCTTCGAAAAACGTTAACTCGTCACCATTGGGTAATGACTTATATAATCTAAAATAACTACCATAAAGAAAATAGTTATTCTCCCCAAGCTTTGTCTTTATCATATCATAGATACCTACATCCGGACTATTAAAGACTTCCGTTTTAAGATTTGAGTTTAAGCGTAACACCCCACGGTTATGCAAAACAAACAATTGATTATCTATTAATCTAAAACCCCATACTTGCCCTTCAGTACCATCTACCATTTTCCAGCGCCTGTTTTGTGCAGGCAAATCCAAATCTGCTAATGGAAGTGAAAAGACCCTATGATTAGTAGCTAAAAGTAAAAAGTTATTCCATTCTACAGCATCATATACTCCACCAATATCATTATACCTATTCACAAATAGGTCCAAATTATCAACATCTCGAATTAAAGTGATGCCTCCATCTAAGCCTAACCATATATCTCCTAAACTATCTTGGAAAATAGAGAGCACAGTATTCGTTTGTAAATTATAGTCGGCATTAATATGTTCTACTATTTTACCCTGCTCATTTATCTGAAACAGCCCATCAGAAAGAGTCCCTATAAAATAGTCTCCATTAGCTGCATATATACCAACATTAGGATTCTCTTTAGCTATGATATTAAATCCACCATGTAATGGATAAAACTCATTATCAACATATGCATAAAAGCCCATATTTGATGTTCCTATAAGAAGTCCACTCTCTTTATAAGGTAAAACGAATCTAACTTCAGCCTTATTAAACAACTCACTATTAGGAATAGGTATTAACTTATCATTATAGACCCTATTAAGTGTACCACCTATAGTCTGTACATATAGCTCGTTAGCTACTTTACTCAAAAACATCAGCCCACCATTCGAGTCTAGTTTATTTATATTATTACCATCATAACTAAAGATAGATGTGAATGATTGGAAATACACTTCATGACCAACTTTGTATATTTTCCAAAAATCATCGTTTTGCTGAACAGCTTTATACTCCTCAGGAAGCAATGATTGATAAACAAGATTTCCTGAATTATCTCTATTCCAAACCCCAAAATCTTCAAAACTACCTGTAAAAATGGAGTCATGACTAGCTACAAGTACAGATCTAACTATAGTAGATTGTGGCAGATGATTCAGTATCCAGGATACCCCATCAAACTGTAATAGTCCCTCATTATTGGCAATATATAGAATACCCTTTTCATCTTGGTCTATATCCCAGTTTTTACTCTCTGCTTGATAAGTATCTTTCGAAATATTAATAACCAAAGAGTTTTCAGCCCTTACTGGAGTAAATATGACCAATAATAATAATGATAACAAAAAATTATTATACCAGAATGTATAGTTGTTCATAAGTATATTTATAATACAAATTGTATAGTTTTCCTTTATTATATATGCTAATTCATGCTTTCTTATAACAAAGCATTTATAAGATTAGTTTTATAATAAGAGTATAACACAAAGATATAAAGTCTATTATTCTTAATTATACTCTTATTTCTATTTTTTCTAATAGATATACAATACAGGCTGTATAATTAACGCTATGGGCTATTAAGTAGGCTTATATAACAATATAAGGAGTAAGAAAATACAATAAAGGCTAGAATAAATATTCTAGCCTTTATTGTATATACCTGTTTATACTTAATGTTTAAGCCAAGACTCATCAAGAGTTACTCTTTCGCCATTCTCATCGATAATATCTAATTTGAGGACACCACCATTATGATCAAAGTATTTTATTTCTATAGGATGCAACCCTGCTTTTAACGCTTTTTGCCCTATCACTTCTTTAGGTGCATGTGGTCCATCATTGTCTATAGTAAGGTCATCTCCTATACTCATTATGCTACCATCGTCCGATAACAATGCAAAAGTATATATACCATCTTTCGGAATATTAATATATCCATTAATAACCAGTCCGATATTGCCTTTTGCTTCTTCTGGTATAGATACCGTATTTATAATATACTCACCTTTAAACGGAGCAGTCTCAATGTCAGCACACTTGTCTCCACCATAATAATACCATTTCGCTATTAAACCATTCGATATATTTTCGACTTCTACACTCTCTAAATAAGGAGACTTTATATACTTAGTTAGAGCCACATCACTAGCAGTACCATTAGGTCTAAAAGTTCTAAGTTTAAACTCTGTTGTTTCAGTAACTTTTATAGGACCTGTATATAGCTCAGACTCTTTTGTAGGAATAGTACCATCAGTAGTATATCTTACCTCGGCAGTAGGTAAATGTTTAATCAACTCTAATGTAGCCTCATCAACAAACACATTGGTATCATAAAACCCTTCTAGATCTGGAATTCTATAATTTACCTGTGCAAAATCCATCCAAGCCACCTGGTTTATAAACGCTTTGTAAAACTTATCTATCGTCATTTTATTATCCAGATTAGCCCAAGCAATTTCACTTAAAGCTAACATTCTAGGTAACATCATATATTCTAATCTCTGCATAGAAGGAATCCACTCCGTCCATAAATTAGCCTGAACACCTAAAATCAACTTTTCTTGTTCTGGTGTAAGTCCATCAACAATGGGGTTATAGTCTAATAATTTTTCTAAAGTTGTTTTATCTTGCTGATAGTCAAAATAAAGGTATACGTTATGTGTATTAATAGCCTGCTTTCCTTCGCTAGTAGCTGTTGGTATAGCAGATGGGTTCCAACCTCTCCACCACATAATAGCAGCATTATCACTTAAATTGTCTTCAACAACTTCGTCCCATCCAATAAATCTTTTACCATTAGCCTTAAAGAAACCATCCATATGACGTACAAACCAAGCTTGAAGCTCTTCTTCTGTACTTAACCCCTCTTTTCGCATACGACGTTGGCAATCTGGACATTTTTTCCAATTTGTTTTATCAACCTCATCTCCTCCCATATGCACATATTCATAAGGGAATAGTTCAAATACCTCTTTATATACATTTTCACAAAACTCAATAGCTTTGTCTTTTCCAACACAAATAGGCGAAGAAAACACATCTCCCCATCCCTTCATATTGTCACAAGTTAAAGATGGATATTGATCAATTGCAGCCAAGAAATGGCCAGGCATATCAACTTCAGGAATAACATCAATCCCCCTCTGACCTGCATAACCTACAATTTCTTTAATATCTGCTTGGCTATAATATCCTCCATAAATAGTATCGCCATCTATAATAGATAGTTTATCTTGCGGTAGTAAATAATCAGTATTATTTTCTTTAGCAGCCATGTCTAAGCATATCCTATCCTGATTGTTTAATTTACGCCAAGCCCCTTTTTCTGTTAGTAGAGGATATCTTTTAATTTCTATTCTCCAACCTTGATCGTCTGTTAAATGCCAATGAAACTTATTCAACTTATAATAAGCCATTAAATCTAACACTTGTTTAACCTCCTCTGTTGTCCAAAAGTGTCTTGAAGAATCTAACATAAACCCTCTCCAGCTAAAACGTGGAGCATCTGTTATATCTACTCCAGGTATCACCAAAGGTTTTTGATTATCTATTTTTAAAAAATCCACAGGTAGTAACTGTCTAAAAGTAGCTATACCAGATACTATGCCCGAATAGTCTTTAGCTTTTATCTTTACTAAATTTGAATCTATTGTTAAAGTATATCCTCCATCTTTAATACTCATTTTATCATCTATAATTAGATGAATATCAGCATTATTATCTCCAACAACTATCTGAGTCTGTAATCTTTCTAAAACATTTTGGAAATATACACCTGCTTGTAAAAGAGTATCATCAGAAACATTAATGATTAACCCTTCTCTCAAACTGAAGTTATGACCCGATGTAATTTTCGACTTTAATGGAGTTGGAATTATTGCTATATCTTCTAGCTCTGCAGCAGTAGAACAAGCAGCTAAACTACCTACAGTAAATATAAGTAGGTATAAATAGGCTTTTTTAAACATAAGGATATTTTTAAGTAAATTGATATTATACAAAAATAGGATAAGATAATGACGATTTATAAAAAATATAAATAAATTATTCTATTTAAAATAATCAAAACTAAACACTTTTTATTATACAACTAACATTCAAACAATTAGATATAGCTTACTGCATGTAAAAAACTGTAATTTCAAAAGATTAACCAAAGTTCTTTTACACATAAAAAGATGCAGTTTTTATAACAACCAGCCATTAGTGGCCTTTATTATTAAAATACACATTTAAAAGAGTCTTTTATTTTAAAATATTTTATTTATAGACTATATTTGTGTTTAATCAATATTATAGAAATAATTATGAGAACTATCTTGACACTATGCCTATTATTAGGTTTTTATAATTTAAGTGCAGGGGTAAAAGATTTACTGCCATTACCACAAAAAATAGAAGTTAACAGCAAACATCTCTTTCTGATTAATGATGTTAAAATTTCCACACAAGTACTGCATAAAGAGTTATCAGACCTTATAGTTGAACTAGGTGGTAATGTAAACCCTAACTCAAAAAAAAGTATCCAGGTAAGCCTCGTTCAAGAACTTAATTTTGAAAACAATAATCCCAAAGAGGCATATAGTTTAAAAGTTGGTAAAAATAATATTGAGATAGAAGCTATAACAGAACGAGGTGTCTATTGGGCTATACAAACTCTAAGACAGCTTAAAACAACAAAAAAACAAAAAAACTATTTTGAAGCCTGTACAATTCATGATTACCCTGCCTTTAGGATTCGTGGATTTATGCAAGATGTAGGTCGCACATACATCTCTTTAGAAGAATTAAAAAGAGAGATTGCTATATTAGCTAAATACAAAATTAATACCTTTCATTGGCACCTTACTGAAGACTTAGGTTGGAGACTAGAGAGTAAAATATATCCTAACCTTAACGACAGTATAAGTTTTGTGCGCCAGCCAGGAATGTTCTACACTCTAGAAGAGGCTAAAGAGTTAGTCCAATTTTGCAAAGATCATCATGTCTTACTTATCCCAGAAATAGATATGCCTGGTCACAGCCTTGCTTTTCGTAAAGCCTTTAATTGCGATATGCAAAGTGAAAAAGGTACTGCCATTTTAAAAAATATTATTGATGAAGTTTGTGCTACTTTTGACGTACCTTATTTACACATAGGTACGGACGAAGTGGAGTTTACTAACGCACGTTTTGTTCCTGAAATGGTTAAATACATTAGAAATAAAGGTAAAAAAGTAATCTCTTGGAATCCAGGCTGGATATATAAACCAGGAGAAGTAGATATGACACAATTGTGGAGCTACAGAGGAAAAGCTCAAAAAGGAATACCTGCAATAGACTCAAAGTACCATTATATAAATCATTTTGATGCATTCACAGATATCGTTGCACTATATAATAGCAGAATTCTAAATGTAGAGCAAGGAGATTACGACCATGCAGGTAGTATTATTGCAGTTTGGCACGACAGATATGTACAGAATGAAAGAGATATTTTACTTCAAAATAACTTTTACCCATCTATATTAACATTAGCAGAACGAGCGTGGATAGGTGGAGGTTCTGAATATTTTGATGACAGAGGTACACTCCTTTCAGACGAAAACAGCGACCACTTTAAAACATTTGAAAACTTTGAGAAAAGATTACTATGGCATAAAGAGCACTTCTTTAAAGAATATCCTTTTGCTTATGTAAAACAAACACACATAAAGTGGAATATAACAGATGCATTCCCTAATAATGGAGACCTTAACATGGTTTTTCCACCAGAACTTGAAGAACCAAAGTCAAGCTATATATATAATGGAGATACATACAATACAAACCAAGCAATTGGAGCTAGTATCTACCTTAGACATGTTTGGGGCAGTATAGTTCCTTCATTCTATAAAGATCCAAAGCCAAACCACACTGCTTATGCATATACTTACGTACACTCTCCTATTGAACAGGAGGTAGGTGCATGGATCAATTTCCAAAACTACTCTAGATCTGAAAAAGATTTAGCACCTAAACAAGGAAAATGGGATTACAAAGAGAGTAAAATCTGGATTAATAATACAGAGATACAACCTCCAGTATGGCAATCTACACACTCTGAAAAATCGAACGAAATACCATTAACCAATGAAAACTTTGAAGTAAGACCACCAATTAAGGTAAAACTTAACAAAGGATGGAATAAAGTATTTATTAAACTACCAGTAGCACAATTCTCATCAGCAAATATAAGACTTGAGAAGTGGATGTTTACATGTGTTTTTGTAACTCCTGATGGAGAGCATATAGTTGATAATCTCAACTACTCCCCTACCAAAGAATTATAATAATTTTATACTATAACCCCTGTCTATAACATCTATAACAGGGGTTTTCTATGTTGCCGACATACCTCTTGCTTGTCGGCAACATACCTCAGGTATATCGGTGTCTAAACAGAGGTATGTCGGCAATAAACAAAGAGCTCTACTTAGTGATAATAAAAGCAGG
>JASLCG010000086.1 GCA_030151885.1 Bacteroides sp. | reverse complement strand
ATAACTGTAGAGGGACAGCGTGCAAAGGCAGATGTAGTAACGCTTGAAAAAGGGACATACGATTTGCTTTTCATAGCAAACGAATCTTCTACAATGGTAGATAGTGCTTTTAAAAACAAGCTGAGAAGAATTGGAAATATATCAGAGATTAGTACGGCCCCTTTCAGCATACAAAGCTATAAAAACGGCCTTACAGATCGGGTTGTAATGTCTGCATTCTACCCCAATGTTGTTCTGGCTAGCCCAAACAACTCATCAGAAAAAACTGTACACAAAATAGTGCACCTAGTAAGGTCGTTTGCTAAAGTAGAGGTGGTTTTCGAAAATCATAAAGCTGAAGCTACTTTTAAACGTATAAAGAAAGTGCAGTTATTAAATGTACCTAGCAAATACAATATACCCGCCCTTGCTACTAGCTTTTTTAAGCTATATGGGCAAAATAGCCAAACCGTTTTAACCATCGAAGATCCTTTTAAGGAGGAGGATTATCAGAATATAACAAAGCCAATTGGTAAGGTAAGTTTCTATATACCCGAGTTTTTAAGATATAAAGACGATTCGGATATAAAGAGAGTTGCACTTCATGTAGAAGGAGTCGGTTTTTTTGATTTAAACCAAGATTTAATCGATACACAGCTAACAGAAACACGTCAGCCCAGATTTCCGGTAAACTATAATGAGCTTTCTAACTATTCGGCCATCCGTAATGTCATTTACAGATATACTGTTAAGCTTACTAAACGTAGTGAACTAGAGGCTGTTTTAGAGATTTTACCATGGACACTGATAGACTCGGAAAAGAATTTTACTAAACCAGAGTGGGACACCTCTCTTTTTAAAGTATCTGTAGGTGGGAAAGACTACACCAAGCAACAAGAAGTTCCATTAAGAACTGGACAAGAGGCCGTTATAACATTTAAGCTGAACGAACCTGAAGGGGCAGAGTGGAAAGCAAGTTTAACAAACGGAAGGGACTTTAAATTTACTAGCCAATCGGCTGGAGGCAATGGAAAAGTCTATCAAATTAAGGTAAAGGCTGCAAACGAATGGAGTGGCACTCTAAAATTTACGGAGTTCTTAATGGCAATAGAAGGTGAAGAGCTGCCCATCTGGGAGAGTGCAATTGGAATTAATAATGGCGAAGGTGGCGTAGGTAAAAGATATGTATTTAAGCAAATAGAGTAAAAGATGAAGATGTTTATACATAAATATAGTTTGTTGTTCATTGTACTATTGTTGGGGGCTTGTACCTCCGACATGTACAATGATACACTGCTCAATAGTGGTTACGAGATGCAGGTTACTCTCGACTCTAGGGAGGTTACTGAACTGAGTACAAAAGCCCCTATTGAGAGGTTTGAACCTGGAGAAGATGTACTAAATGAGAACTTAATAGAACGCTCTAACATTCTGTTTTTCGATGGAAATACACCCATTTGGAAAGTGCCTCGTAATGCTATGCAGATACAAAATGAATCTCCAACTCAGAAGAAATTATTAATTAGGGTTCCTAAAGATTTGGCTCCATCATTGAATGGAAAAGAGCTCACTATGGTAGTGGTAGTTAATGGCCCATCGCCACGGATTGAACAGGTTGATTCCTGGCAAAGTCTAAGTGAATTAACTGTAGAAACCGATTTAAATACAGCCGTAAAACAGCACTCTTTCTTAATGACAAGTATCAAAAAAACAGGGATAATTAAGTTTACACAAGATAATCCGCATAATTTGGGTCACGTCAAGCTTTTAAGGGCAGCTGCAAAGATTCGATTAAAAATAAATAAGATTGACATTGAGAATTTTACGCTAGAAGGAGAACCTGAGGCTGCATTGGTAAACTATCCAAATAAAACAGCTATCCTACCCGATTATGAACTTACTAAAGGGAGTTATCTGGGTTATAAAACTACAGATTATCAAGCTTTAAGGCTGGTAAATATTGGGAGCCAACTTATATGGACAAATGCCATACCGAATTACGCATACGAAAATAATTGGGCTACAGACGATGGTAAAGAGACCTACTTAATTATTAAACTATATTTAAAGCCGAAAGGCTCTAACAGGTCTAGCCTACCCTATTATTACAGAGTTCCTTTAACTGGAATAAATAGTAACACCGATAGAAGTGCTGTGTTAAGAAATCATCTGTACAATATTAATGTAAATATTGAAAAGCTAGGAAAAGAGAGCGGTGAACTGCCACTGGAGCTAAATGCTTTTGTATCGGTTAAAGAGTGGGAAGCTACTGATGCTATTCAAATGGAACTCGAAAAAGCTAGTTTCTTAACGGTCAAAGAGAAAGATATTATAATGGCCAATACTAGTAAATACGATGTAGAATACATCTCGAGCTCGGACGTTAGTATAAGAGGTGCTATAAAAGCAACCTACATTGGGTACGATAATAATGGTAAAGAATTACCCCCTAAATCTCCTTGGAGAATGCCCACTGTTGAGTTTAACGCTAAAAATGGCAAAAAGTATTTTACAATATCGAGCGATATTCCAATAAATTACGTTCCGCTTAATATTGAGTTTACAATACAAAATAGAGAAGGACTGACGGAGCTAATAAAAGTAGTTCAGTACCCACCGAGGTACATTACAGCTTATAATCCACCAAGAGAGTGGAATGATTATTATAAAGGTACTGAAGGTGAGAGCCGTGATAAGACTAATCATACCATGTTTACCATCACTACACTGGTGCCAGAAGTAGGAGATATTATTGGAGATCCTGTAACCAGATATGATGGAAAAACGGGCTTTGACGAAAAATCGAACACAATAATATCGCCTAAGTTTATCATAGCCTCACAGCTAGGTGTAACACGACAAAGGTATTTAGATAGAGATGGAAGAGATGGGGAAAGTGGAGAGACTCGCTGTTCTAAATATTATGAGAGGGATTACGGTCCTGGTAAAAAGCATGGAGGACGCTGGAGATTACCAACTAAAGCAGAAATTGAATATATACAACGTTTGCAACAAGATAGAAATTCGGCTGTGAAGAATCTGCTACAAGGTCAGAAGTATTGGAGTGCATACCGCTACGCCTTTTATAACTTTTATGATGGATATTGGCCAAGTGCAAATGGAAATTCACAAGCACATATCCGTTGTGTGTACGATGTTTATAAATACGTAAAATAATGAGACTGATACTATACATACTATTTATACCACTTCTATTTGGAGCTTGTAATAATACAACATCAAGTGCTGTACCAGATAGCATAGAAGAAGATGGAAAAGAGATAGAACTCTCTTTTAGCATCTACATGCCAGATAGAGAGGTGGTTCAGACTAGAACTGCTAGTGATGTTAAAGAACTGTACCTTATGGTATTCGATGAGAATAAACGTTTCTTATCGTTGAATAAAGCCATTGTAGGTGGGGTAACCAATGTTAATGGCGTACAAGTACGTCAATTTAGTGTTGTATTATTGTCAAGTAGCAGGCCTCGTTTCATTCACTTTATTGCAAACTACCCTAGTTGGGAGGGTTTTCCTCCTAGCCACGAGTTAAGAGATAAAGATGAGGGATATATTGTATCGCGTATGGAGAGTGAGCAGACTATTTTTTGGCATCGGGCCTCGTTTGTAAATATTAAAAACAGTGACGCTTTTAATGGAAAGGTATTTCCTTTATTAAGAAACAGAGCCAAAATTACGCTAGAAAATAGAGTTCAGTCTAAGTTAAACATTACAGGATTTGCCATTTATAATGCACTTAATAGAGGTACGGTAGCACCCTTTAGCTACAACAACAATACCCAAGAGTATGATTTTACCGAAGGGGTACTTACACCATCTTTAACAGCAGAGAATGCTCCGAACGATATGCTTCCCTATCCGAGTATTAACCACGTTGAACTTTTTGAAAAAAAGAACGATGCAGTTAATAACGAGCTATTCATTATACTGCAAGGGAACTACCTCTTAAATGGTGCCAATAAAACATGCTATTATAAGGTGGTATTGGTAAAAGACCCAACAAAAGGGACTCTATACGATATTGTTCGTAATATAAACTACAATGTTGTTATTACAGATGTTACATCGGCTGGGTATGCTACAAAGGAAGAAGCAATAGCCAACCCTCCTGCCAATAATATTTTTGCATCGACCGAGCTTAAAGACTATCCATCTATATCGAATGGTAAAGCTATTTTGAAAATAGAGAAGTTAGGAGAGGTATTTGTACACTCTTCCGAAGTATTTACCACATTAATAGAGTACTTCCCCAATAAAAACAATAGTGCAAAAAAACCTGAAGCCATTGAAGTTATCAGAAAAGAGGATAATGACGATGGTTACTTCAACTTTAATTACAATAGCAACAGTGGCATATTGCGTGTAAATGTGCTTAAAGTACCAAACGAAGAGGTTAAAACATACAACTTAATAGTAAAGACAAAAGAGTCCGAAAACAACAATTTATTAAGGTACATCACCTTGGTTTTTAGGAGCCCGTATGATTTTAATGGTAGGGTAACGTCTGCCGGATCGTCACAAGGGGGCTCTGTAACAATATCCTTTGACCTTCCGGCGACGATACCATTCTCTGTTTTTCCATTTCAAGTAAAAATACGGAGTAAAGAGCTCTCTCCCGATGCTTCTCAACCCGATATAAATATCGATTTTGATGGCTCGGAGTATTTCTTTACTTACAATGTTCAAGAGGAGTTGAGAGGAAAGAAGATTGATTTAAAATTCAAGCGTGTGTGGGATTCGAACAACAGCAGAAAGACTGTTCGTTTAGAATCTAAATATTTTGAAGATCAAAGTATTACTTTTTATTAATAGCAAACTTAGAGTAATATTCGAAATTTAAATGAATTGAATCTTTAATAGTGTTACTGTCTTTGTTTTTTCACTTCAGTACTCTTTAGCATTGTAAAACCTCCGTGCAAGATTTAAATATCTTGACACGGAGGTTTCTTTTTACCTGCCTATGAAAAATTATTTTGCTAATTCGCTCAGCTTTTCCGAAGCAAACTTCAGGAAGTCTTTAATAGAAGCCTGTGCTTTTTTTGCAGCATCAGAATCTACCATCTTATTATAATCTTTTATTAACGCCTGAATTTTATCGTAAGTCTCTCCGTCTAATCCCTCTTTTTTAAACTCTCTTTTAGACATTTTGAATTTGACTTTACCATCTTTCATAGTACTATTACTATATACTACTTGTAAAATTTTGGCATTCTCTTTAGAACCGTCTATAATGCGTTGTAATGTTATGCTATCGTAATCGCCCTCTTTAAAGGATTCGATTACAGTTTTTTCTCCATTTTTGGACTTTGTAGAAGCTCCACAACTTGTAATTAGCAGCGCCCCAACAAAAAGTATAATGTAGTTTAGTCTTTTCATAATTCGTATTTTAAGGGTTACATATTAATCTAATAATGATATAGTAAGCAAAAAGGTTTACAGTTTCTCCATATATTTATAAGAAAAGGTCTTGCATACAATTATGTAAACAAGACCCTTTGATTATTTAATCTACTATATATAGTAGGTGTTTTATTTAGAAGTTGTAAGCTACACCTACACCAATCATCTCTTTAAACTGCACGCGTGCACCACCTATTTTTTCACCAGCATCGTCGTAACGTTTCACTCTATCGTCGTACTGTAGGTTTGTATAGATGTTTGCATTAAGGTATTTATTCACCTTCATGCTAATTGTATTCTCCCAGTTTACCACAACATTTCCAAAATCTTTGTTGTACGATGTAAAGAAGTTAGCTTTAGAAATAAGCTTCACATTCGTCATAATATCGCGTTGGTAGAATAGTTTTACATAAGCACCAGACTCCATTTTAAACTTTTTGCCCTCTTTCACACCAAACGCACCTTTGTCTGACAAGTAAGTATCGCCCACAATAATCATACGTCCTGTTATAGGAGATAAGAATGCCGAGAAGTTTTCATTTGGTTTGTAATCGACACCCAGAGCGATGTTCGAATATGCTGGAGCCATGAATTTAGAGATGTAGTTGTCTTTTACTTTTGGATCTTTATACCCTTTATCGTATTGAGTTTTAAAGTCGAATAGTGCAGATAAATACCATTTAGGAGCAATTTTATGTCCTACTTTAGTAGAGAAGTCTATTTTATCCGAACTTTTTACCCATCCGTTACTCTTTGTATATGTGTTACCATATTGAGTTGAGAAATCTGAATCCCAAGACCAGTTTCCTTTTTTATAGTATGCACCAAAATCAAGGAATCCGTTTAAAGATACGGTATTATCACCCCCTGCAGACCAGTTTACAAAAGATGTTTGCGATGCATTAATACCCACTACCCCTTTGGTAGTCCAGTGTTTTGCAGGTTCTGCTTTGTCGGCAGCAAAGCCCATAGCCGTCGATGCAGCCAATACTAATCCTAATACTAATTTCTTATTCATAAGTCTCGTTATTGTATTTTAAATTTGTTTTTGTTTATTAAATAGTTCACTTATAATAATACATAAGTCGTTATATTGTTTAGTAATAGTGTCAAATTTCTTAAATAGTTTTTAGCTATTTCATTCTTCACAACAACATAATCTACTGATTATTATAACAATAACTAATTGTTAGACATTAGAATTTACAATTAAAATTTAGGCTTAGTTTTTTACAAAAATTTTTACAAAGATAGATAATAAAGCATTTACATAACAAATTTATCTTAAAAAAGGTATTCGTTTTTCGATACTACTTTAGTTGGTAGAATCAAAACGAACACCTTTTCATTTTATATAAGGCCTCTTTTATCGAGGCACTTTACTGTTTTTTACTCTTTTCTTTTAGTTTTGCAGCTTTCTTGGCATCAGCAGTCTTTTGCCTTTTCACCTCTTTAGCCCCTATTTCCACGGCATCGGCAGCATCTTCTACTTTATCTTTTACATCTTTTTTTACTTTCTTAGTAATCTCTTCAAGCTTTTTTTCGGCCCCTTTTTGACGCTCTGCCAACTCCTGCTTATCTCTGTTTTTCTTCTGTTCGAAGGTCTCCTTCATCTCGGCCAGTAGCTCCAGCTCTTTGGTTGTTAGCTCTTGCCCTGCATGGTTTGCTTTATCTAATATATTATAATACTCTTTTTCTAGCACTTTCCACTGCTCTACAGAGAATGCTGTGGTCTGATTGTTAATTAATTCTTTCACAAAAGCGTTAACATCTTCAACACTATATACATCTCCTTGCCTAACCTGTCTATTGCCACTGCAAGCAATCAGTAGAGATATTATTGTTAATAATAAGAGGATTTTCTTCATACATTCAAGTCATTAATAACTGTAAAACTCTTTAAAACGAGCCTACATCCATAGTAAGGTATAAACAGCAATTATTGGCTGCTTGTTTTGTAAAAGTAATATTTTTCATCTATAAAGCGCCTATTTTATAGCAAAAGTTCTATATCATAGCCTAGTAACTTACACTATTTAATGCTTTATTATTGAATATTTACTAAATATATAATTTTAAATATACTATCTTTACAACGAAAGATTTATAGAAATTAGATCGAATACAAATTAACTAACACTATTAATTCTAGTATTAATGAAGATTAAATCATTATTAACGCTATGCTTTACTGCACTAGCTACTACGGTTATGGCACAAACTGCCTTACCAGAATGGCAAAGCCAGTATGCAATTGGAAAAAACAAGGTTGCCCCGCACGCTTATGTGTGGCCGTACACTACGGTTGAAGACATTGTAAATCGCAACCACGAGGACAACGCCTACTTTATGAGTTTGAATGGAACTTGGAAGTTTAATTGGGTTAGAAATCCTGAAAATAGACCTAAAGACTTTTATCAAAAGAACTATAACGTAGCTAACTGGGACGATATTCAAGTTCCTGGTAACTGGGAAAGACAAGGATATGGCCTTCCTATTTATGTGAACGAAGACTACGAGTTTGACCACAAGTTCTTTAACTTCAAAAAGAATCCTCCTTTAGTACCAACTAAAGAGAACGAAGTAGGCTCTTACAAAAAAGAGTTTGAAATTCCTGCCGATTGGAAAGATCGCCGCGTAATGTTTGTTTGCGAAGGCGCTACCTCTTTCTACTACCTTTGGATTAATGGCGAGTTTGTTGGCTTTAACCAAGGCTCTAAAACTCCTGCCGAATGGGATATTACTGACAAGCTTAACAAAGATGGTGTAAACACCGTATCGATGGAAGTGTATCGTTGGAGCTCGGGTGCTTACCTAGAGTGTCAAGATATGTGGCGTATCAGTGGTATTGAACGTGATGTTTATCTATACAGCACACCAAAGCAATACATCGCAGATTACAAAGTAGAATCTACACTTGACAATAAAGAGTACAAAGACGGTATCTTTAAATTAGAAGCTAAAGTAGATGGTATTACTTCTAAAAAAGCTACTATTTCTTACATCTTACAAGATGAAAATGTTAAAACCATTGCTTCTGGAGAGGAAAAAGTGGGCAATAAAGATCGTGAATTCGTACTTGCCGATCAAAAACTAACTAACATCAAA
Organism: Bacteroides sp.; assembly: GCA_030151885.1. Taxonomy (GTDB): domain Bacteria; phylum Bacteroidota; class Bacteroidia; order Bacteroidales; family Bacteroidaceae; genus Bacteroides_E. The sequence continues at coordinate 7,852 of JASLCG010000086.1, read as the reverse complement.
CCATGGACTGCCGAGCATCCAAATCTATACACGCTAAGCTTATCGCTTAAAGAAAATGGATTGACTACTCACCTAACTGGTACTAAAATTGGTTTCAGAACGGTAGAGATTAAAGATGGTCTGATGCTGGTTAATGGTATGCCTATTAAGATTAAGGGTGCAAATCGTCACTCTCATTCACAAAAAGGACGTACAGTTAGCAAAGAAGAGATGATTAAAGACATTGAACTAATGAAACAGTTCAACCTAAATACAGTTCGTAACGCTCACTATCCTGCCGATTCTTATTGGTACGACCTTTGCGACGACTATGGTCTTTATGTTATTGACGAAGCAAACATAGAATCGCACGGTATGGGTTATGGCCCTGCTACATTGGCTAAAGATAGTACTTGGCACGATGCACACATGGACCGTACACAACGTATGTACCACCGTTCTAAAAACCATCCATCTATCATTATCTGGTCATTAGGTAACGAAGCTGGAGACGGTATCAACTTTGAAAACACATACAAATGGATGAAATCTGTAGATAGCACTCGCCTAGTTCAATACGAACGTGCAGAGCAAAAAGCACATACAGATATATACTGTCCAATGTACAGACCTATCGATGTAGTTGAAGCGTATGCTAAACGTAGCGACATTTATCGCCCTATTATTCTTTGTGAGTATGCTCATGCTATGGGTAATAGTGTAGGTGGTCTAAAAGACTACTGGGATACTTTTGAAAAATATCCAAATGCACAAGGTGGTTGTATCTGGGACTGGGTTGACCAAGGTTTCCTAGAGACAGATGCTTCAAATGGTCGTTGGTACTATACATATGGTGGCGATTATGGTCCGAAAGGTGAAGTTCCAACATTCGGAAACTTCAACAGCAACGGTCTTGTAAGCCCTCTTCGTGTACCTAATCCACACCTATACGAAGTGAAGAAAGTATACCAATATATCAAAACTAAGCTAGTAGATAGAAAAACTTTCACATTTGAAGTGAAAAACTGGTATGATTTTACTAACTTGAACGAATATGATTTGAATTGGACATTAACGAACGAGCGTGGTGATGTAATTATCGGTGGTAAAAAGACGATTGATTGTGCTCCACACCAAACTGTTCAGTTCTCTTTAGAGAAACCTGCTACGTGCCCTACTCATACAAAAGAGATTTTTATGACATTTAGCTGGACTCCTAAAGCTGATAAACCTTTCATTGCTAAAACACATGAAGTGGCATACGACCAATATACTTTCTTGTTCGACGAGAAATATGTGGCTACCACTCCTGCACTGAAAGAAAAAGCAACAATTGAAGTAGATGATGCTACTGGTGCTCTAATCTCTTACAAAGTAGGTGATCAAGAGATGTTAGCTTCTCCACTTGCATTGAGCCTATACCGTCCTGTTACAGACAACGATAAACGTGATGCTAACGGAATGCGCCCTTGGAAAAAGGCTGGTCTAGACCAAATGAAGCAAGAAGTTACTTCAATGAAAAAGAAGAAAAAACAAGTGAATGTAAGTACTAAACTTGTTGGTCCTAAAGGCCAAGAAATAGGTACTGCAAACTTTGAATATAAATTAGATCAAAAGAATATCCTAACTGTATCGGTAGATTTTACTCCGAATGCAGAAGTAGTTAAATCTTTGGCTCGTGTTGGTGTTGCTTTCGAAATGCCAGAAGCGTTTAACCAAGTTAGCTACCTAGGAAAAGGTGATGTTGAAACGTATGCAGACCGCCGCGAGGCTGGTGTGATTGGTGTATACCACACAACTGCACAAAAAATGTTCTACCCATACATCTACCCACAATCTTCTGGAAACAGAATGGACGTGCGTTGGATGAGCGTGAAGAACAGTGAAGGATTTGGTCTAAAAGCAGTGAGCGAACAACCGTTCCAATTTAGTGTTGTTCCTTACGAAGATAGCGTTATAGATGCTGCTACACACCTTAACCAGTTAAAAGACACTGGAGTGGTTACTGTACATCTTGACGTTGAGCAGAGTGGCGTTGGAACAGCTACCTGTGGACCAGGTGTTCTTTCTCAATATCGTGTTGCTGTGAAACCATATCAATTTAGTTTCACACTACAACCGGTACTAAGATAGATTAATTAGTTTATAGTTTAGATGAATGGGGCCGTGAGTGATCACCGCCCCATTTTTATTTCATTAAATCCAAGACATAGCCAAAAGATACTTCTCCTTCGTATTTTGACAGATAGGCAGATAGGCATTTAACACCAATAAAACAGGTCGTTTAGAAACTTATATAGCCCATATACTACCCTCATATTAATCGCCTTCACATCTTAACAATACAACTACTACTCTTTTAGCTTATTGGCCACCACTCTATTTACAAGAATAGCTTTCTGTCGATGCAGCCAAAACATCGCCCACCCCCATAAAGCCATACCCATCCTACAGCTTTTTAAATATTTTACTGCACAAGCATTTTTCAGCATATATAGCCGTTTATAGCCCTATACTTACATATCCAAATATTAAACTTATACATTCAAAACAATAAGTCTATACCCATACATCTACAAAATAGATTGCTTATTTTGTTTACACCAACCATCATATGGTATATATAAACTACTGACTACCAAAATAAAAAGCATTTAAATCTATCCATAACACAGCTACAGTACCCCTAGAGATACTCTTTTAAGATTATGTAAAATAATTACACAAACTAACATTGTATTCTATTATATTTTATTAACTTTGACTTGCATTATTACGCAAGTAATAGCTTTATTGCATAAAAAAAATATCTACTCATATAATAAGGTAGATCATTGAATATTAAAACTTGAAAAATTATAAAGCCAATTGAACCATAGATTCTTGGCTGTTATAAACACAACCTTACCAATCAGAAGCTTAAATGATAGTGTAAGGAGACGAATAGATATATATTAACTTAACAACTTACTTCAATGAAAATTAAAACTTACTCGTTCATACTCTTGCTATTTGCATTAATAGGAGTGTATGGATGTACCAAAGATTATTATCCCAACAGTGGTGCCGAAGGAACAACCTCCCTTTCCTTCTTAATGCAAGCACCCAATTCTCTTAACTATAAGCCTACTGATGCACTAGACACATCTCATTTCAAAGTGCTTATTTTTAATAAAGAGAATAATACTCCCAAACGATTAGGGTTTATCTCTAACAGCAATAACTTAACTGTACAGAGCTTAGCAGAGACTGGCAAATACCAGATTAATTTAAAAATACCCAAAAACTTTAAAGGAGATTTTCACGGAGTTATTCTAATGAATCAGGAAAATACTACATAAACAAGCTTTATTTTTTAATATTTACAACTATATTTGTCAATACAAAAATCTGACTATAACTTATTTAGCAAATAATGTAATATAAATAAATAAAACAAAATCACAACTTATACTTATATAAATCCGTAAAAAAGAATTTAGGCTAAATAGAATTACTTGTGTTTTAATTACACTTAACTTATTACTATAATGAAAAATAAATGTAAACTATTGTTATTACTAACCACACTCTTTTATATAGTAGGGTGTACAACTGATAGTAAAAATTGGGCCGAAGTACAGGAGAGCTCACTACTAACTTTTCAATTAAGTGGACCAGAATCTCTAAATCCTACTAGCTTAGAAATGCTAGATGCTTCAAAAATTAAAATTTACATTTTTAATGAACTTAATGGAGATGCGCATCAACTCAAATTTATATCTAATCTAGATAATATTAAGGTAGAACATACCGGAAATAATAAGTACCGAGTAGATGTACAAATTCCTAAAACCTTTAAAGGTCAATACCACGCAATAGTATTGACTAGTAATAAAATAGAAGAACTTGAAGCTGCAAACTTAAACGAAACCTACCAACAAGTTAAACACAAACTCACTAAAAGACTGAGTAATAAAGTAGATAAGTCTGACTTACTTGATATGTCGGCACACTTTAGATTTAATGTTGATACACCTGCTACCTACATAAATGTAAGTTTGGTACGTGCATGGGCTAGAGTGGACTTTACCTTGGCAGAAGACCAAAGCAAAAGTAAATACGCCTTCAAAAACATAAAAAGCATTAGAATATATAGAAGTAGTAATATGTACTCGGCTATATACGGAGTTGAGAACATTGGTAGTAACAATAAAATAACCCAACCTACCCTACCCGATAACAAGCAATATTTACTATATAAAGATGGCGAATACATCTCAAGTAACAACCTAAAAGAGACCGATTTATATCCTATTATATATCATAAAGAGACAACTGATGTAAGTGCTAATTTTGAAGATAAAATCATTCTTCCAGAAGCTTACAATGCCCCTAATATGCCACGTGCAGAGGCTACGGCAGCTGTTATTGGCGTAAACATAGAGAACGAATCGGGAGCTGAGGAACTTAGATATTACCGTGTGGACTTTGCAGAATACAACCAACTAGGAAAACCTGAGCAGTTCCAATCTATTCTACGTAACAAAATATATATATTCGAACTTAGTGGTGCAAATACCAAAGGTGGTGAAACACCCGAAGAGGTACTAACCGAAGAGTCTAGCTTGTATGTTAACTTCCAAGAATGGGATAACAAAGACATTGCGGGAAACTCTATTAATGGAGAGTACTCCTTACTATTAAGTAGTGATCCTCTTGTCATTAAGTATGAGAAAGGTAGCACACTAAACATAGAATACGGTACGAACCTATCTCCTGGTCAAATGGAGAAAAACCTAGAAATTATATGGCTTGATAAAGATTTAAACGAATTCGAAAAGAGTGATTCTGAAAGACCTTTTGACCATATACATAAAGCTGCCGAAAAAACTATTACTGTAACTGCACGCCATACAAATGATAGTGGAAATGATATTCCCTATTTTATAGACTTAAAATTGTACAAACAAACTTTTCGTATCAACGTAACTCAACTCTCAAAATCGCCTTCCTTCGAGTTTACTAAACTTGAATCGGGAGAAAACTATATAGTTAATGGAATCTACCAAGTGCAAAAATACCACGAAGCAGATCCTAAAAACACCATAACAGTACGTGTTAGAGCCAATACAAAAGATGAACTTGAAGGGTTAGCTTACCACATCTATTCTGATGAGATAGAAGGAATTAAAATTGATAGCAAAGGATATTTTAATGAGGTAGAGACCAAAGGTAGCTACTCTTATGCTACTGTAAGTCTTAAAGTGAAAGGTTTAACAGACAACCCACACGATAAAACATTCATATTATATACCAATAGTAAAAAAACAACCTTCCTAAGAGTTGTAATTCCTTTTGCAATGACTCCTAAGAAAATACTAGGATACTTTTCTGTTAGAAATAAAACACCTTTAAGTGCCAATAAGAATTTTCAAACACTTATTGCTAATAATTCTAATTACGAAAACTACAACTTTGGTATGAACGATAAATCGTATGTCAGAATTCAAGGTCTATCGTACGAAGAAATAACGGTTCAAGGAAACGGAGTAATTGATTTTAGCAGATTAGAAACCTTACAACCAGATGTTATTATACTAGCAGATGGCTCAATCAATAATTATGAGGTATTAAAACCACTAATTAACTACATATCAACATACAAAACTAAATATGGAGGTTCGCCAGCTCTAATTATTATGACGCAAGGTGATACCATGCATACCATAGCAAAGTCACTAAACTTATATAGAAACGATAACGAAGTAGATGGAAAAACTGGTATAGTTAAAATCAACAACTCAACACAAGGTACAATAGAAACCATATACAGACTAAATAGTAATAATATAAAACTTATTGAATCGGAAGGTACATATAGAATGTTCTTACCTAAATATGACTGGGATCTCATAACAAACGGGCCATTTGGTGATATAGGAGCACTATATCCACAAATTATGCCAGGAACAGACGCACTAGCATACCTAAGACTAGACAAAACAATTAAATACACAGGTAACAGAGCCTATGCACAGACCTCTAACATAGAGTTAGACTGGGCGTATTCAATATTTAGATGTACAGAATACCCTATTCTATACATAGGCCATACAGACTTCTTAAATAATGAATTTAACTGGTTATTTTCAGACATTAGAAAAGAACTAATTCTTACCGATAGAACCAATCTATACACAGCTACGAATGAAAAGAACAACAGATTAATACTTCTTAAAAATGGAGTGTTCTTTGCCAATGTATTAAACTGGGCTTTTAGAACTAGTGAGTACGGATATAAATAACCCTTAAAATGAAGATTATGAAAACAAATATAAAACACTTTATACTTTACTTAATCCTATTGGTTGGAGCTGTAAGCAGCATAACTAGCTGTTCAACAGATCAGATAGAGATTAAACAAGAAGATAACAGACAAGGTTTGAGATTCATCGTAAAGATACCAGAACAAAGTGTTATAAAAACACGTAGTGAAAATCAAGTCGAACTTATTGATGTTGATAATTTTAATGTACTACTATTTAAAGAAAATAAGTTCTACAAAAATTGTATGATCAAAGGCACTGATATTACTAAGATTGCTGATAAAGACGGTAAAGAGTATCAAATTAAAATAGATATTCCAAGGACCGACGAAGTAGTCGATTTTATGGTATTATCAAATTACAGCTTAGATAATGAAAGTCTAATAGAGGGGAAAACTACTAAAGAAGACTTTATTAAAACATTTAAATTCACCAATATTGGCGTGTGGAACCTTCCATTTATGCCATTGTGGGGAGAACTGAAACAGGTAAAGCTAACCGAAGATTTAGGTACTAGATTTGATGACAAGTTAGAGATTAGCCTACTAAGAGCAGCTGCACGAATTGACCTACTTTACAAAGACAATAATACCTTTGAGGTTAGTGAAATATACCTATACAATACATTGGCAGATGGAACAATTGCACCAATAGATGGGAATTATACCGTAACAAATGGAAAGGTTCAAACACAAAAACCATCTTTACCTGCTGCATATAGATATAATGGAGGTACTGAGCTTGTTCCAAACAACCAAAAAGAGAAGCTAATTAACGCACCCGTCAAACTAAATTACAACCCTAATAACAGAAAGAATACCATAGCATACATCCCAGAACAGGCTAATAAAGAGAATGATAAATACAGACCGTGTATCGTACTGGGTATTAAAGATAAGATGGAGACTAACGGGAGTGGCATTACCTACTACCGCGTTGACTTTAGAGTATATACTTCTGACAATAAAAAGAGTACTGAAAACATTGATATTTTAAGAAACCATAAATACATCTTTACACTAAACGAAGTAAATGGGGTTGGTAAAAAAACGCCTAAAGAAGCTGCACAAAGTCCTACTACAGACCTCCTTGATATTGAGGGTGTTATTTGGGACGAGAACATTAACCAAGGATATATATCTGGATCGCAATACTTTGGAATTGAAACAACTAACATTCTATTTACAACTAATGAAGCTGATCAAAAAACTTCATTTAAAATCCAAACAAATATAGAAAATGTCATACAAGATCTAGAAATGACATGGGAAAAAGAGAATAATGGATATTTTGATGCATTAATTCACGAGGATAATAAAGGGACTTACATTACAGTCTCTACAAAGAAGAGCAATGAACTAAATAATAAAATAACTAATACATTAATCATTAATGCAGCAAACCATCAATTTGAGATAGAGGTAGAATTCAATACTGCAAAAGGAGATTATACCATTATTCAAAAATCGGTCAAAGCATATGGTCTATTCTACCCTAATGTAAATTATTCGGTGTCACAAAATGAGAATAACTACATTGAAATGGTACTAGAAATGACCAAAGAG
>JASLCG010000048.1 GCA_030151885.1 Bacteroides sp. | reverse complement strand
TTTCTGCAATTCTAGGAGATAACCTAAAAACAGCCCATACACCTAAACGTGCCAAAGCCATTTCAATACCCATTGCTAAGGCCATTTCTTTACCAGCAAACCATTTAACAATGGCTTTAGATACAGTTATACCAGCCATCTCTAAACCACAACCAAATATTGCGAAACCTAATGAAGCTAGTTTGGCATCAGCAGGGAAAGATGGTATAAAGCTATTTAAAGCATCATACAGAACTTGCCCTTCATGAAAACCATCACTAATGGCATAATACTTTATTAATGCTCCAATTAACATGATTACTCCAGATGCTATTCCTGTAAAACGGATTCCCATCTTATCTAGAATAACCCCTGCAAAAAGTAAGAAGAATGCAAATACATTTAGAAAGTATTCGGAGCTAACGAATGTTCCATAAACCTCAGGCGCCCATCCCTTTTGTTGCTCTAGTAAAGATTGTAAAGGTGAAAGTACGTCGACAAACATATAGCCGAAGAACATCATAACTGCAACTAAGATAAGAGCAAACCATCTAAGCCAAACAGAGTCCCTCATGGTTTTCTGAGTAATATTATTCATTTTATATTCAATTTATTTATATATAATAATTATGGCTGCATTAAATATATAATGCAGCCATAATCTATAATTTCGTAACAAATGTGTACACACTAATTAATCCTCAGAAGGTTGTTCCATTGGAATTCCTTGATCTTGGAATGTTGTAGGATTCACTATTTGATTTTGTTGAGCTTGATCTATAAATAAGTTACCATTTTCAACAGTATGTGCTGTTGGTAATACATAAACAGTAGCAATACTCAAGATTACGATAAATGCAGCTAATCCCCAAGTTAGTTTTTCAACAAAATCAGTCATTTTGGGAACTCCCATAATCTGATTTGAAGAAGAGAAACCTGAAGCAAGACCGCCTCCTTTTGATTTTTGTACGAGTACAATCAAACATAGTGCTACAGAAAGCACTAAAATTAATATTAAAAGAAATGTGTACATTGTCGTTATAAGTTATTTCGATTTAGCGTTAATAATCAGTTTTTCTAAAAACCTTATCTGGTCTACAAAGTAAGCATTTTTATTTGGATATTTCAAGCTTAATTTTTTTAAAATTTCAAGAGCTTTAGTATATCTCTTCTGTTTAATGTAGATTTTAGCCAATGTTTCTGTAAAGAAACCATCATCTTCACTATCTACCTCATCACTAGGAGTAGGTGTTTCTGTTACAACTGATTCTTTTGGATCGCTTTCTACAAGAATAGGTTCTTGAGTATCATCTTCTGGTAAGTTTCGTTTTCCAGATAGATGCTTTGCTTTACTCAAGAAGTCATCAATAAGATGCTGACCGTCTAGTGGCTTAATATTTTCACTATTATTTACACTATCATCCTCAAATAGGTAACCCATATAATCGCTAGACACTTCTAGCGAAGAATAATCAATGCTTTCTTCTGGTAAGGTAGATAAAAAAGAATCAATAACATTTAAAGTTCTATCTTCTTCAGTTGATGCATCTTCATCCTGCACTGTTGTTACCAAGCTCTTTTTATGATTATCGTCAGATTTAGTTTCAACCCTTTCAATTAAATTAAACAATACCTTCCTATCTGATATATAGAGAGCAGATGTTTTTAATGCCTCAATAAACAGAGTTGTATTTGTATTCATTAATCCAACTAAGTATAAAAGACGTAACGATTGAGAATAAGGGTATGTATCAACTAAATCTTGTAATAATAAAGTCTCTTTTTCCCCTATCAAATCTGAGTTTCTTAACCAATCACTAACTAAAACTTTATCCATTTAAATTACCAATTAGCCACAGTCGCGTTAAATATTTGTTCTACAATATCCTTTACCATTTCAGCTATTAACTGATCTTGAACCTGATTAAGCATTTGAGATGAGTCATAGTTTCTAAATGCAGAGAACTGTTGATCTTTAAAATCTTCATCATGATTAGTATTGTTTATAAACCTTACGTTTACAGTAATTGTAAGCTTTGTTTCGGACGAATACCCATCAGACTTAACAGCCTGGTTATATTGATTATACCCAGTAATTTCTCCAGAAATATCTAAATCACCATCTCTATTTACAAGTTTAAGTCTTGTTTGTCGGATATAAATATCTTTTAATTCTTCATTAAATCTTGTTCCTAGAGGAGCATAAACATATGCTGATTTTATTGGGAAATCTGAAATTGAGATTGTCTTAACCTTGTCATAATTAATTGACGACCCATTAAATTTATATGAGATAGAACAAGCAGCTAAAAGAATGCTGCAAAATCCTACGAATAATAAAGTTCTATATTTTTTAGTCCAAATCATACTCTTTTATTTTACGATAAAGTGTTCTTTCTGAAATATTTAAATCTTTTGCAGCATTTTTTCTTTTACCATTATGTCTTTGCAGAGCTTTCTTTATCATCTCTTTTTCCACCTCATCGAGCGATAAGTTCTCGTCAAGTATTGACGTTTCTGAAGTTTCTTGTACATAACTCACATTACTGTCTACAGGATTATTTATTGTTACAGTTTGAGGCAAGCTTTTTGTTACACCTATAGCAGGCTGATTCGATACAAAATCTCCTCTTTCTGTCATTAAGTAGTGTACTATCTTTTTTAAATCTGCAATATCTCGTTGCATATCATATATCATATGATATAACATTTCTTTCTCATTGCCAACACCCTTAAACTTGTTATCGCCAACAAAAGCAGGTAAAGCAGATATAACTTTTTCAGGTAAATATCTTTTAAGTATATCCACATTTATTTCTCTTTCTGGCTCAATGACAGATATCTGCTCTGTTATATTTTTAAGTTGTCTAACATTACCAGGCCATGAGTATGCCATTAATATCTTCTTAGCCTCATCTGTAAGCTGAATTACTGGTCTTTTATATTTTTCAGAGAAGTCTGATGCAAACTTTCTAAATAGCAGCACCATATCTTCTCCCCTATCTCGTAAAGGAGGTATTTGAATTGGCACAGTATTTAATCTATAATAAAGATCTTCTCTAAATCTTCCTTCAGCTATAGCTTGAGTTAAATTTACATTTGTAGCGGCAACAATTCTAACATCTGTTTTCTCTACTTTCGATGACCCTACCTTTATAAATTCACCTGTTTCTAAAACTCTTAATAATCTTGCCTGAGTTTGTAAAGGTAACTCACCTACCTCATCTAAAAAGATAGTTCCTTTATCAGCCTCACCAAAGTATCCTTTTCTTTCTCCTATAGCACCTGTAAACGCTCCTTTCTCATGACCAAATAATTCAGAGTCAATAGTCCCTTCTGGAATAGCCCCACAGTTTACAGCAATGTATTGACTATGCTTTCTCCTACTATATTGATGTATTATTTGAGGAAAGTTTTCTTTACCTACACCACTTTCTCCAGTTATCAACACAGATAAATCCGTAGGGGCTACTTGAATTGCAATATCAATAGCTCGTAACAGTTCTTCAGAATGTCCAATTATACCAAACCTTAATTTGGCTCGTTGTACTTCAGCATTAGTCATATATCAGTATAGTAAAAATTATTAATAATCGTGCTCTGATAAATCATTGTCTGCAGATTGCAAATCTAATTTATCACTATCATCATTACGATTAAAATATTGTTTACGAAGAGGATTACTTTGAAGCTCTTCTTCTTGTTCTCTAAATTTAAAAATATCTATAGCAGCATAAATAGCTTGTCTAAAAGATGTCTCATCTGCTACACCTTGTCCTGCTATTTCATACGCAGTTCCGTGGGCAGGCGAAGTTCTTACAAGTGGTAAACCAGCTGTATAATTAACCCCCATATCCATCGCTAATATTTTAAATGGGATTAAACCTTGGTCATGATACATTGCAAGAATACCATCAAATTTTCTATAAGTATTTGCACCAAAAAAGCCATCAGCAGCAAAAGGGCCATAGCATAATATACCCTCTTCTGATAAGTCTTTAATTGCTGGAATTATAACCTCTTTTTCTTCTTTACCAAGAAGCCCATTATCACCTGCATGAGGATTCAAACCTAGTACAGCAATTTGAGGTCTGCTTATACCAAAATCTTCTTTTAAGGTATTGTTAAATATAACGAGTTTTTCTTTTAATAAATCTGTAGTTAATGTTTTAGACGCCTCTTGAATAGGGGTGTGTCCTGTAGCTACAGCTACTCTAAAATCTTCTTTCATCAAAATCATTAAAGATTTTTGACCATTACCTACTTTATCCTCTAGGTATTCTGTATGTCCTGGAAAGTTAAAAGATTCTGAGTGTATTGTTGATTTATTGATTGGAGCAGTTACCAAAACATCTATCAAGCCATCATTATAATCTTGTATAGCTTTTTCTAAAGCATCAAAAGCAGCTTTACCAACAATCTTGTCTTCTACACCAAATTCTACTCTTACTTCATCTGAAGAGCAAGCCAAAACATTTAACTTTCCCTCTTCAACCTCATCAATAGTGTTGATAATACTAAAGCTTGTTGATAAGTCTAGTGATTTTCTATGATAAGCAGCCACTTTGGGCGATCCATAAACTATAGGTGTACAGTACTCATACATGCCTGCCGAAGCAAAAGCTTTAAATATAACCTCGTAACCTATACCATTAGCATCACCTTGAGTAATCCCAACTCTTATTTTATTATTCATGTTCAATTTATTCGTTAATTGTATTTGATTCTTCTCCATTTATACTTTCACCAAATCTTACAGTATAAAGTGAAGCCTCCATTGGACGCACCAAATTTCTTTTCATTTTTTCGGGAGCATATACAAATATTTCTGTGAAAATAATTCTATTATTAGCTTCATCTAAACGCATATGAGCAACAAAAGGGCCTCCCATAAAATCATTTTTCATTCTCCATAGCCCTCTCGCTTCAAGAGCATACTTTCCACGAACATTAATTGGCATAACCTCTACAAATTCTTTTTCAGTACTCATATACATTCCTTCAGATTCTCCTGGAATATTTACCTTCATTACAGAGTCTCGTTTGTGTATAAAGTAATCTTTTGTAAAGCTATTTTTATCTGTATATGGTATTGTATACATCACGAAGTACTTATTTACATCTCCTTCATTGGTTCCAATCCACAAAAAGTTATCACCTTCTTTAGAAAATTTCAAATCACTTGGTAGCCATACGTCTGCATCAAATTGTTTCTTCACTAGCTGTGAAGCCATATCACTATGATTTCTTTCCAATATACTGATTTGTCTATTCATTTCGGCATTCGTAAAATAACGAACCATTGCAGACCCTTGTTCTTTTAAAAAGCTTTCTAACATAACTGTATTAGGAGCAGTTAATGTAATTATATTTTGTGGGTAAGAATATACATCTTTTGCAGCCGACATATTAGCCTTTGTATATTGTTGTTTATCAATATTTACAATCACAATATTTCGTATAGGCTTTAACATTCCATCAAAGTGTCTAGGTGTAGTACCCATTAGTTTAAAAGCACTTTCACTCTGTGGCAATCCTGGCACATCACTTGTTAAAATTTTATTTAACTCTTTCCCAGCATCTGAGTTTCTTACGCTATCTTCCATTACCACCAACAGTTCATAAGGTAATGCTGATGATGTTGGGGTTAGAATGCCTCTTTTCTTATTGTTGCACGCTGTAAATAGTACTAATAGGCATATAGTAGCTATCCATAATGTCTTTGTTCTCATATCATACTAATATTTAGGGTTTCTTTTCTAGTGTAGATAACATTCCACAAGCAGCAAATATATCCTCTCCTCGTGAAGCTCTTATCGTTGTAAACAATCCATTTTTTGTTAAAAAGTCTCTAAACGCAACTATTGTTTCCATATCAGATCCTTGTAAGTCAACGTCTGGTATAGCGTGAAATCGAATTAAGTTTATTCTACAATCTATTCCTGATATTAAATCTAGTAATTTTTTAGCATGTGTTATTGAGTCATTAAAACCTTTAAACATAATATACTCAAATGAGAGTCTTCTCTGTCCAGAAAAATCATAGTCTTTAAGAATATCAACCATTTCTTCTATGGATAGTCCCTTTTCTGCAGGCATTATTGATTTACGATCATTCACTACTGGTGTATGCATACTAATAGCTAAATGACAATCACTCTCATCTATAAATCTTTTAAATCCTTTTCTAACACCTACAGTTGAGACTGTAATTCTTTTAGGGCTCCAACCATAGCCATAGTCACTGGTTAATATATTTAATACTTTTAAAACCTCATCCAAGTTATCCATAGGTTCACCCATTCCCATAAAAACGACATTAGTCAATTTATCTGATTCAGGAATAGATTGGATTTGATTCAATATCTGATTTGCTGTTAGCTGAGCAGAGAAACCTTGTTTTCCAGTCATACAGAATTTACAATTCATTTTACAACCTACCTGTGAAGATACACATAAAGTAGCCCTGTCTTCATCTGGAATATAGACACTTTCAACAGCATATTGTTGACCTGTTTTAAATAGATACTTAATAGTTCCATCAGTAGATTTTGCATAGTGAGTAGGTCCTTCTGCACCAACTTCATACGATTCTTTTAACAGCTCTCTATTCTTTAGAGAGAGATTTGTCATTTCATCTATTGAATTAACTTTTTTATCATAAAGCCAAGATGCAATCTGTTTGGCTGTAAACTTTGGCATACCCAAATGTTTTACTAACTCTTGCAGCTCTACTAAAGTCATACCTAATAGTGGCTTTCTATCCATATCTATATAATTGAATTTTATCCTAAGTTATTTATAAAGTGATTACAAATGTAATCATTTTATAGCTATAACATAAAACTAGATAATTAATATACAAAAAAAAGGCTTACCATATATGGTAAGCCTTTAATTTTATATATTAAAGTAATCTCTTCTTAGAAGAATTTATATCTTATATCTACAATTTTCGCTTTCTCAACTAAGTCAGAAATAACTGTATTGTAATTTGTAAAATAAGAGTATGAAGTCTCTATAACTGTAGACTCTTTCTCTAAATCAAACTCTTCATTTGTTTTAGCTTTATCTTCTACACTTACTACATATACACCAAAGTTTCCTTTTAATGGAGCACTTAATACACCTTTATCAGCTACAGCTGCAAATCCACTTACTACACCTTCATTGCCACTTACTTCATTGATGTATGCACTTTGATCAAATGTTACGTATTTTACAGATGTAATGGTTGAATTTTTGACAGAAGTTAAGTCACTAATTGTTTTCGCATTAGTAGCAATAATTTCCTTAGAAACAGCTTCTGCTTTTTTATCTTGTAACACTTTAGCTCTTAATCCATTTTGAACTAAGTTTAAGGGTCTGTACCCTTCCTTAACAACACTAGTTAAAGCTACAACAAGAAGATGGTCATTATCTGGTCCACATTCGTAAATGTTAGATACTTGATTTTCTTTAGCATCGAAAGCCCATCTTAAAGCATCTTTAGTAGATGTAATATTTGCTACTCCGTGCATAGATGTAAATAGCTCTGATGATAGAACTTGGTAACCAGCATCTTCTGCATTTTCTTCCATAGCAGTAATAGTTGGATTCTCTGCAACAAACTGACTAAAGTTATTGTAAGCATTATTAGCTGTTTCGTCACTAATTTCCATCTTACGTTTTACGATAGCTAGTTTATACTTATCAACCATATCTTTACTATCTAAAGCTTGTACAATTATATTTCCATTAGGCATTGGAATCGTTTTCACTTCATTTTTCTTCATGAAACTTAAAGTGTTATACAATTCTAACAACTGCATGTTATTAATATCTTTTTCAGAAATCCATTGAGCTTCAGATGGCTGACCTTCACTATCTGCAATAGCAGCAAAATCGCCACCTTTTTTAAGTACATTGGTAATACTATCTGTTCTGTTTGCTAAAGCTTCTGGAGCTAGTCCTTGTAACACTAACAAACGGAATTGCACTGCATCAGGTAGAGATTTCTTATCAACAACCTTAAACGCATTAATTGTTCCATCTTGTCCACTTGTGATAGGACCAAAGACTTCACCAACATTCACTTTACTATCTTTGATATATGCTACAATATCTTGAGGATACACATTTAAACTTAAATATGTATCATTATAGCTTACTAAAGAGTTCGAAATATTGTTGATTATTGTTGAGTAGTCTGCATCACTTGCTTTAAGCATTTCTGCATACTCACCAACTTCTTTATCAAGACTATCAATATCTGCTAAACTTGGATTAATTTTAACATCTATGTATTTGATTATTCTTGATTCTTCTTTTTGAGCAAACATCTCTTTGTTTGCCTCATATTCTTTTTTAATTTCAGCATCAGTTACCTCAACATTAGGAATTGCTGAGTAAGGAATTACTGCTAAATCAACATTTGCCTGATTAACTCTACCATTAAAATTAGCTTCCGCTTCAATTTTATTAGTCATCATTGCAGGTGCTACTAGCGCTAAATATTTTGTAGCTAATACATTTTGAATAATACTTCTCTCAGCAAATGCCCAGAAAGAGTGTATTTGTTGTACTTGAGCTAAATATTGAGGATTCATTCCTGGAGTTTTTATCACCTGTGCATATTGAGCTAGAAACTGAAATAGTAAGTCTTTATCAAAGCGGTTAGTTTCTTGATTAAAGAACATTGGGAACATTCTAAGAATAGGGTTTGTTCCTTCATCAAGGACTCTTTCCACCTCTTGTTGAGTAGCAGTTAAGCCAATTTTCTCTGCTTCATTCTCAATTAGTTTATTATCTACATAAGTATTCCAAACATTGTCTTTTATAGCATTTAACTGCTCTTCAGAAAGACTGTTTACTCCGTATAAAGTTTTTTGAATTTCGGAAGACTCATCTACCATACGTTGATATTCAGCAATAGATAGAGAAGAACCATCAACAGAGCCCACTTCATGAGGTTGCTGAGGTTGGAATACCTTAAGCGCATCACCTGCCACAAAAGCGAATAATGCCAATGCGATCACTCCGACCAACAATGGTCCTTTAGATCTAATTTTTTGTAGTGTTGCCATTTTATTTATATAATTTTTATTTTTATTTAATCTTTTCTACTAAGCGCACGAAGATACAAAAAAGCGTACACCTAACTATAACATAATTAAAATTATTTCACGTTTATCCTAGTCAATTATATTTAAACGCACTAATTCTATCTTATTCATAGATACCTTCAGGATTTTAAACTGCAATTTTCCAATTGTAATCACCTCATGAAGTTTAGGTAAACTCTGATAATGATGTAGTATTAAACCTCCTATTGTAATATAATCATCAGATTCAGGTAAGTTTAATTCATAAAGTTCATTAACTTTTTCTATCTCCATTCGGGCAGATAGTACGTATTCAGAATCATTTATCTTTTTAGAGACATACGAAGCCATATCGTGTTCATCTTCTATATCTCCAAATATTTCCTCTACTAAATCCTCTAAGGAAACTATTCCAGAAATACCTCCAAATTCATCAACAACTACAGCTAAAGTTTTCTTCAATGACATAAACAGCGTCATAAGTTTATGTGCAGCCATTGTATCTGGAACAATTGGGATATCCTGTACTAAATTAACCCAGTCTCCTTTACTTCTAAACATTTCTGAAGAGTGTATATAACCTACCACATGGTCTATACTCTCCTTGTAAATAATGATTTTAGATAATCCAGTTTCAATAAATAAATTCATCAGTTCTTGTTGCGACGCATTTATGTCTAATGCAACAATTTCTGTTCTTGGTACAATACAATCTCGTAATTTTACGGTTGAAAAGTCTAAGGCATTTTGAAAAATCTGCACTTCATTTTCAATTTCATCTTTGCTATCAATATTCTCAATTCCTGACTGAATAAAATAGTCTAAATCAACTTTTGTAAAAGCCTTTTTTTGTACTTCCTTATTGACTTTCACTCCAAAGGTTCTTAACAGTACATACGATAATGAAGATGCGAATACAGATATTGGGTACAATACAATATAACAAAATGCTAAAGGAATGGCAAAAACTTTTAAAGCCCCATTGGGATTTAATTTAAAAAGATTTTTAGGTAAAAACTCACCAATAAACAGTATAACTATAGTTGAAAAAATAGTTTGTATTAACATCCTAACGAACTCATTAGATACAAACTCTTTAAGAAATAAGTTGTCTAATAGCGTAGCCATTAAAATACCATAGATAACTAGTGCGATATTATTACCCACTAACATTGTTGATATAAAGTTATTAGGTCTTTTAAAAAACTTTGAAAGAATTTTAGAGTTCACCCCTTTTCCTTTCTCCATTTCAAACCTTAACTTATCAACAGATACAAAAGCTATCTCCATTCCAGAAAAGAATGCAGATAGTAACATTGTTAGTAGCAGTAAAACTATGTGTTGTATTTCACTCATGATTTTTATCGTCCTTATTATCTAAATAGATAACTCCTGAAGTTCTTCGTATATCGTAATCCTCAAACTTTTGATCCGATTCAAAGCCATAACCAGATAAAACTTGATCACCACTGTATATAGTAATAAATTCGTCTGAGTAGACTTTTTCAGTTACTTGATTCCAATATAATAAATTTGTTGTAAATTTTTCACCTTTAATATTTTCTATTCTAACATTACCTCGAAGCTCCCACAACTTGTCCTTATCGTAATAGTATGCTGTATCTGCATCGATGTATGCATCAATAGTCATTAAACTATCAAAACGTTCTAAATGAACTCCATCTTCAAAAGCCCAAAATGAAGGATTTTTTTTATCATAAATAGACCACTCACCAGCCTTCATTCTGTACCTTATCATCCCCGAATCAGAAACCAATGTCTCTATATTTGTGGATTTCATTCTTGCAAGGGCCTCTCTATTCTGTATAGCCTGAGTAATATCTTTGCCTTTTTTCTTACAAGAAGATGGTAAAGCTATAAAAAAAAGCATAACAATGACTCCTAGGGTCATTGTTATGCTTTTTTTTAGGAATCTATTTGTACTGTTTTTATTTAAAAACATACGAGTTTTAGATTATCTAATAGTTGTTGACTCACCAATCCAACCACCGATAGATACTTGATCACCTGTTTTATATCCAAGCATAAACAAGTCTTGTGCAGAAGGAGTGTATTTTGAGTATAAGTTAATTAATTGATTTGCTTCAGAAGCTGCGCTTGAATCTACTGCTTTAGCTCTATTTAGCTTATCAATTACTAAGAAATATGTACATTTATTTAGCACCGCCTCATCAGACCAGTTAGGGCTGCTTGCGTATGCTTTAGCTATTAGAATATATGATTTACCAAAATTAGCATCAAAGCTTAATGCTTTAAGAGCATAACTTCTAGCCTCATTATATCTTTTAGCACTTAACAATGCAGAAGCAGAGAAGTAAGCTATTTCAGCTTTTTTAGAAGCATCAGTTTCTAGCTCTAAAGCTTCATTAAAGAATTTCACAGCATCATTTATATCACCTCTTTTATATGCTCTTGCACCTACACCTAAAGCAGCATCTGCTGTTGGCTGTATTTGATACACATAGAATGAAGCTTGCTCGTATGCTTCTTGATCTGTACATTTCAAGTTTTTCATTACAGAAATAACTTGTTTTAGGAACTCAATGTCCTCTTTATTTTCTTCAACTTTATCAGCATAGATATTCTGAAGTGATGTACAGTCTGCTGCTCCACTACCAATGAATAAAGCTGTTAAATTATTTTTTGTAGCTTCGTATGCAGCCTTATGATTTTTCTTTTTTGAAAGCGCAATAGCCTCTTCTGATAGCTCTGAAGCCATTAAATAATCATTAATAAATGACTCCTTAAAGTTCTCATCTGCTTGCAATTTCTTTAGAGATAGATCTACAAAATAATATAGTACAGCTGGCTGAGATTGACTTTTCTCTCCTTCTACAGAAGTCTTAAGCCATCCATAAGCTTGATCTATATCCATCTTTGGAGCATACGTTATAAAATCTACAGCTTTTTTACCAATAGCATCAGCAACGGAAGATATTTTAGTTCCTTTTGCTAAAAACTTAGGAGTATTCTCAATTCTTAAATCGTGAAGATTCATTAGCTCTTCAAAATATGTATTATATTCTGCAGAACCTTTTTCTACTTCACCTAAAAATGCAGTAAGAATTTTAAAACCATCTGTATAAGTGTAGAAACGTAACATTGGACAGTCTGTAATAACTTCTTTCCAAGGCTTATAAGCGTCTTTATAGTTACCCGCTTTTACAGCCTCGTGCGAAATACTACTATTAGATAGACACTCCTTGTCCATCTCTTGCGCAGATAGTGTATTAGTACCTCCGATTAGAAGTAGTAATACAACAAATAGTTTAGTAATCTTCATCTTTAGTATAATTATTTATTTTTTAGTTATTCACTTATTAGATTTTTCGTTTAAAGAACCACTTTTCATTAAATACTAATCCCAAGTTAATTCTAAACATTGTTTCGTCAACAAATCTACTTTTTTGACCATTAACGCGAACAAGTTCAGCAGAAACATTCAACTGAGACTTTCCTTGTGGCAATGGAAGCCCAAATCCAGCACTTACACCAAATTCCTTAGAGGCTCTTACTCCATCTATTTTATAATAAGGGTTAGCAATATGAGCTCCAAATCGATATTTAACTTTAGCAAAATAGTTTCTACTAAAGTAATTAGGTAAGAACTCAACACCTGCACCGATTCTTGTCAAATCAGATAACACACCCTTTTCTCCAAAATACTTAACATCACTCCACTTTTGATATAAAACATCCGTAGAGACCGTAAATTTCTTATCTATTTGATACGATACACCAAATCCATAACTTGCAGCTAAGTCGTAACTAGATTTATATTTGTTAATATCAACAACATTTTGGACATCAACAACTTCTACATCATTCTTTAAAGAAATTTTAGGAGAATAAACAGCTCCAAAAGTCAATCTTCTACTTTTAGAGAGCTTGTAGATATATTGCGCACCAAAATCAAGAGTTACTCCTTTTAAAGACACTGTTGTATTATGTGCAGTCTGTTTTGCACCATTTGGTCCTGTTATATTAGGGAAATACACATTCGTATTTCTTTTTAATTTACCCCATAAGAAGCCCACATTTACACCTAGAGATAAGTTATTCAATGGTAAAAATGCAATACCAGTATAAACTTTATGCAATCCTCCATCACCACTCATTTTGATAAGATGCTGTGCCTCTACAGCTTCAGTATCTAGATTTAGTCTATCTACGCTGTAACCAATGTTTGAAAGAGGAAGAACACCTGCACTCATTGACATCCATTTTTTAAGCCTAAATTGCAGTGCTAAATATTCTAAACTAGAGTTCTTTGCATTAAGTTTAGTTCCTCCATCTTTAAAATTTGTATTTTGGAAACTAATACCTCCCTCAAAGAGAAATGTCAGTGAGTCCATTGCCGAGTAGGCAGCTGGATTTAATGGGTTGATTTGAGAATTATCTCTCAAGGCATAACCAACACCACCCATGGCTTGATTTCTACCAAAACCTTGATCTACGAGTTGACCATAGCCATATCGAGAATAAGGGGTGTTTGTGTTATTCTGTGCAAATGTTAATCCAGTAAACATTACTAGAAACAATACACTAAGTATTTTATTTATTCTTCCCATTTATTGTAGTTTAATATTCGATTTAATCCTTTAATAACAAGAAACCTATCTGCAAAGATGCTATTTTTTACATTTGAATCAAAAGAAAAATCATTACCTCCCGTTAAAAAAACCAAAAGGTTAGGATATTGTGTGCTCATTTCATTGACGTATCCTAAAATTTCAAACTCAACACCTCTTATTACACCTGCACGAATAGCTTCTTCTGTCGTTTGTCCTAGCTTTTTAACCTCCCCTTCCGGAGACACCAAAGGTAACCTTGCTGTATATTGATTTAAAGCTTTTAACCTCATCTTTATACCAGGAGAAATATTCCCTCCATAATATTGTCCTTTAGAGTCTATAAAGTCATACGTTACAGCAGTACCAGCATCAACAACAAGTATATCATTACTAGGGTGTTCCAAATAGGCACCAACAATACCTGCAACTCTATCGTACCCTAAAGTTTTCGGGGTCTTATATAATATTTTAATAGGCAAAGGTGTATTATGATCTAGCCATAATAAAGGTATTCCTAAACCATTAAGTTTATCTACAACCTCAGCCGTCAAATCTATCACATTAGCAACAATTCCTCTTTTAATAGTATACCTTTTGCACAGATCCTCAATTCCTGCAAGAGTCTTATTTGAAAAGAATTGCTTATAAGCTATAGAGTTGTCTGACTTAAATATTGCAACCTTTGCTACTGTATTTCCTATATCAATAATCAGATTCACTTTTCCTTATTTAGGCTGACAAAGATAATCTAATTTAAAGAAACTATAAGGGTTATTTGAAAGATTATATTAATAGTAATTCAAAATAAGCCTTATATTTGCTATCAATATTATATTTTTTTATGAAACAATTCAACTTAATACTATTGATTTTTTTTGCAGTAGTTAGCTTTTCTACCCCTGCCAACTCACAAAATGATGATCAAGATATACACATAAGCATACTAACATGCGGTCCAGGGTCTAGTATATATACTTTATTTGGACATACAGCTATTAGGGTTAAAATTCCGAAACAACACTTTGATTTTGTATATAACTATGGTCTATTTGACTTTAGCAGTAAGAATTTTGCCATTCGATTTGCTCTTGGTCATACAGATTATCAGTTAGGACAAGTCCCTTACGACTATTTTATCTATGAATACAACTATTTTAAAAGAGATGTTTGGGAACAAAAGTTGAATCTACCAATCAAAGAAAAAAGAGATATTGTCAATGCATTAAATCAGAATTTACTTCCCGAGAACGTTATTTATAGATATAATTTTCTATACGATAACTGTGCAACAAGACCTATAGCGAAAATTGAAGATGTAACAGGTAAAATTACCATGCCTGATTCTCTATATAAAGAGTCATTATCTTATAGGGATGTCATACATAAATATTCTAAACTAGCCCCATGGAGCAAATTTGGAATGGACTTATGCTTAGGAGCAGATGCTGATAAAGAGATATCAACCAGACAATTATTGTTTGCACCTCTTGAATTAATGAAGGTTTTAGACTTATCCACAATTAACGGAGTTAAACTAACACAACCTATTGCTAAAGTACTAGATTTTCCTACCCCAAAAAACAATCTACTTAACAGTATCTTTTCACCAACAGTTGTTTTTTCTATATTCTTCTTAATTATAGTCTTAGTTAGCTATTGGGGATATACCTTGAATAGGAACTTTAGGCTATTAGATCTATTTATTTTCTCTACATACGGAATTGTAGGCTTAATATTAACTTTTTTAGCATTGTTTTCTGAGCATCCGGCTGTTTCAAATAATTATTTACTTTTTATTTTTCACCCTATTCATCTTATTTGTGCTCCTATTATCTATAGAAAGGCAAAAAACAGCCGTATTATTTACTATCATTACATCAATATTTGCATTTTAACACTTTTTATATTGTTTTACTGCTGGATTCCACAAAGAATTGATTTTGGCATATTACCTTTGGGAGCAATAATATGGGTTAGGTCATTAACCTATATTATTATAAGAGATAAAAAATGAGAGGATTAATAACTTCGATTATTACAGCATTAGCGATAACTAGTTTACAAGCTCAGACAAATATGTCTAAGCCTAAGCTTGTTGTGGGCTTAACTATAGATCAGTTAAGTACGGAGTTAATTGAAACCTACTGGAACTTATACGGAGACAATGGCTTTAGAAGGCTGTGGAAAGAAGGATTAGTTTATAAGGATACCTACTACCCACTCCATACAATAGACAGATCCTCAGCATCGGCTACAATAGTAACAGGAACTATCCCATACACTCATGGTATCATTGCAAATGAATGGTTAGATAAATCGACCAACCAAGCTAAAAGCTGTGTATACGATAAAGATTATATGGGAAATTATACTTCCTTATCTTCATCTGCCAATAACATCATGTGCTCAACAATTACTGATGAGCTTAACCGTGAAAATAATGGCTCTTCAATAATATATTCTATAGCTCCAACTTCTGATATGGCTATTTTATTAGCTGGCCATTCTGCAAACGGAGTATTGTGGTTTAATCCAGAAAATGGTAAATGGAGTAGCTCCACATACTATATAGACTATCCTGCTTGGGTTAGCAATTACAACGAACTTAGCTCTGTCTCTTTTAGAGAAGGTGATTTAGTGTGGACTCCCCTAGCAAATGTTGAAAAATACTATAATAGTAACAGCCGATTTAAAGAATCCTTTAGACATATATTAATTGATGGGAGCAATGAAAGGTATAAAAAAGTTATAAACAGCCCTATCATTAATAGTGAAATAGTAAAATTAACAAAGGACCTCTTTAAAAACACTGAAATAGGACAAGATCAAACAACAGATTACCTACAACTCGGTTTTAGTGCTGCAAACCCTATTTTACCAAATAATCTAAGCTCGGTAGAACAACAAGATATATACCT
>JASLCG010000015.1 GCA_030151885.1 Bacteroides sp. | reverse complement strand
CAAAACTTTATTATATTCTTCTCTGTAGGTTTATAATATCTTGTGGGTTGCCTTTTTTACACACTTTTTCAAGTTGTAACTGATCTTTAGTTATATTTACTATCTTGTATTCTTTCTTATCTCCATTTGGATTAAAAATTATTGTTTGCTCAATCCAGTTCAGAATGTACTCTCCATCATTTTTGTATGTCTCATTAGATATAGCATGATAAGTTTCTTGTGTAAAGTAATTATCTGGAGTAAAACTATATTTAATAGAAGAGTCCATTACAATATTAGGGTCATTCATAACTAGATTCCACTCTCCATTAATTTTATTACTTGTATTTTTGCATGAACTTAATGTGATACTAAACAAAGCTAGCACAACTAGTAAAGGGAACTTTTTTATAATATTTTTCATTTTAATTAATTGTTATTTTTATTATTGTTACGGTATAAAAACAAGATAATGAAGGGTATAGTTCATGCTATTTATGCTAAAAAACATAAAATAATGCATAATAATACTATTGCAGACATTTTTATCATTAGGCGTCTTTGTGTAAGTTTAATTTTGATATGTATTGTTTTATAGTTTTGAAATAGAAATATATTTAATTGGTAATGTGTTTATTTAGATAAAATGATTTAATACTTTTGCACTATTCTATAAATATTAATAATGCAGAAACAACACCGATTACTGGGCTTAACATCTGTTATGTTTGCCTTTTTTGCTATGGGTATAATAGATATCATAGGCATAGCTTCAAATTATATAAAGACCGACTTTGATGTCAGTAATACCTTTATTGGAGGTCTTTCGTTTATTCTTTTCTCCTCTTTTTTATTACTATCAATTCCTACTAGTGGGCTTATAAACAAAATTGGCCAACGTAAAACTGTAATGCTTAGTTTATTAATAATGAGTATGGCTTTAAGTATACTTTATTTATCGTACAGCATGATTGGTGTTATCATCTTCTATATAATGCTAGGTGTTGGTATTACCATGATTCAAGTAGGATTTAGTCCTCTAATTGCAAGTGTAGTTTCGCACAACTACTTATCTACAGCTTTAACTTTTGGACAGTTTACTAAAGCTTTGGGTTCAGCTTTAATTCCTTTGATAGCTGCTTGGGCAAGTGTAGAGCTAGGTAGCTGGATTACTATTTTACCATATATAATAGGTTTTTCTTTCTTGGTTATTCTTCTTCTACACTATACACCTATTAAAGAAGAAAAGCCAGATAAAGCTATGGGGGTTATCTCTACATTAGCGTTATTGAAACATCCATTTTTATTATTCTCTTTTATTGCAATGCTTTGTCATGTAGGTGTTGATGTAGGAATGGCTATCTCATCTCCAAGATTATTAATAGAACGTCTAGACTGTACAGTAGAAGCTTCTACTTACACTAATACAGTGTACTTCATAGCTCGTACGTTAGGGTGTTTTATTGGTTCTATGCTACTATCAGTCTGCTCAAATAAAAAATTCTTTAACTGGAGTATATTGATAACATTAACAGGAATTACTTATCTGTTCTTTGCACAATCGCAAGTAACATTATACATAGCTATAGCCTTAGTAGCTATTGGGAACTCTAATGTATATTCAATTATGGTGTCAAAATGCATGATGAAATACCCTACAAATAAAAATGAAGTGTCTGCTATTATGGTTATGGGACTATTTGGAGGGGGTATAATCCCTTTATGTATGGGGCTAGCAAGTGATTTTATTAGTAGCCAATTAGGGGGTGTTACCATACTATTACTATCTGCTGTAATAATGCTTTACTGGGGAATACAACTCAAAAAATAAGATTATACATTTAAGTATCGAGTTGTTTATTCTTTAAAATTGTTTTTTTATTATATCCGTAATATAACAACTTATAGATAAGTAGTTTGTTATATAAATACATAGGGTTAGTTATGTATTTTAAAAAATAAAAACAATGAGTAGAGAAGTAATACCTTTTACATACAGTCGGAATAAAATTCGTACTGGTATAGTACATATTGGTGTAGGTAACTTTCATAGAGCTCACCAAGAGTACTATACAAATGAGTTGTTAAAAGACTCAACACAAGAAGATTGGGGAATATGTGGAATAGCTTTATTGCCTAGTGATGAAAAGTTAGTAAAGGCTCTGAAATCTCAAAAATGCAGATATACACTAACAACTTATGGTAGGAAAGGAGATGTAAAAGTCTATAGTATAGGGTCAATGTTAGAACTAATTTGGGGTGTTGAAGAGCCTGAGTTAGCATTGGAGAAAATGGCCTCCTCTGAAGTCAAGATTATTAGTATGACCATAACCGAAGGTGGATATAACTTGGATAGGAAGACAGGAAACTTTGATTTTTCAAACTCATTAGTTCAACAGGATTTGAGAACCCCTTCTCAGCCAAAGTCTACATTTGGTTTCATAGCAGAAGCTTTACGTAGAAGAAAACAAGCAGGAAATGGGCCAGTAACTATTCTTTCTTGCGACAACTTAGAGCATAATGGAAGTACTGCAAAGAAGGCTTTTATGACTTTTTTTGAGAAGCAAGATATCGAGCTTTATGAATGGGCTAAAGCTAATGTTACATTTCCAAATTCAATGGTAGATAGAATAGCACCAACAGTTACTGAAGTTGATATTGAAAGGATTAATAGAGAAAATAATACACAAGATTGTGCTCCTGTATATAGTGAAGACTTTAAACAGTGGGTAATCGAAGATAATTTTATAGCAGGAAGACCAAAGTGGGAGTCAGTAGGAGTTCAATTTACAGATAATGTAGAGATATATGAAAACTTGAAGCTAAGTTTACTTAATGCATCTCACACTATGTTATCGTATCCTGCTTTTCTTATGGGCTATCGTAAGGTTGATGAAGCTATGCAAAACAAGTACATATTGCAGTATATTAAAGAGTTTATGGATGTAGATGTGTCACCATATATATCATGTCCCGCTGGAGTGAATTTAGTAGATTATAAGCAAATATTAATAGAGAGGTTTCAAAACAAAAATATTAGTGATCAAATAGAAAGGTTGTGTTTTGATGGTATTTCTAAAATTCCAGTTTACATAATGCCTAATTTAGAAAAGATGATTGCAAAGAAAGCAAATACAAACAGGCTTGCTTTTTTTATTGCAACATATAGACATTATTTAAAATATCAGAAAGATGATAAGGGCAAGTCTTATGATGTCAGAGAGCCTTGGTTAACAGATCACGATATTGAGCTTATAAAGAGTGATAATGCGCAAGATTTTCTAGATTTATCTGCTTTTAAAACCAATATATTAGTAGGATCACCTTTATTTATAGAGTCTTATATTAAATTATCTTCTGCAATTAAGGAGGAGGGTATTTCAACTGTTTTATCACAGCTATAATTTCACACACCTTTTATTTAGCTTTAGGGTGTGTATGATATGTCTTATTTCATTCTATACTGATTGGGCGATAATCCTGTATATCGTTTAAAAAAACGGCAGAACTGAGAAGAATCAGAAAAGTTGAGTTCGTAGCCAATCTCTGAAATCGTGAGGTGAGAGGCTTTTAATAATGATTGGGCATATGTAATAATAGATGCGTTGATCCAATACATTATTGGCTTCCCTGTTTCTTCTTTAATGACAGTACTTAAATATTTAGGGCTGAGGTTTAATTTATCAGCAAAAAACTGGGTGTTTCTTTCTTGTTTGTAATGTTTATACAGAAGATCCATAAAGTCATTTGAAATTTGTTGAGATCTTGTTAATGCTAGTTGATCAGTACTGTAGTTTACATATTTATCTTTAATCTCTGATACTAGTGCTAGCAGTAAGTATTTTAATATGTCTCTCTTGCCAGGTAAATCCTTACGTCCATATTGAATACTTATAAAATAATAGTATTGTTGATATATATAATATTGACTCTCCTCAAGTTGAAATATAGGATTGTTTCTTATTTTGGCAGCAATATCAAAATCTTCAGTTAAAGCAAGGCTAGAAACAAAGTCAATTGTAAATACAATTGCTTTTAATTGAAGATCTGATGTAGCAAAAATAGGCTCAAGCATTGTTTGAGGAAGTATATTGATAAGTGAGCCTGGTTTAATTTCAAATTCTTTGAGTCCTATTCTTATTTTGGCACTGCCCTTCACACAAAGAGCAACAAAGAAGTCTTCCACGATATGTGGGTATAAAGTAAAGCTATTTCGTATAGTATCTAGACTTTCTGGTAATACTAAGCCATTGACTTTTATATCTCCTTGCTCTTTTATTAATGAATCGATGTCATATTTTAAGTATTTATCTGCAATCATTTTAGTTTATATTTGTAATATTTTAGCAGTAAAGTGTAAAAATCCGACTAATTGCACATTTTTACATCTGAAATGAACGTGATTTGATTGTTTTATCTTACTACTTTTGTAAGTGTAATTAAAGAATAGGTATCATCTAAGTAGATATTTAAACTATTACTAAATAGTTAATTAGGTGTTATCTATGTAAATAGTAAATTTAATCTTAAATTTGCATCTTACCAAGATTATGCCTTATATTTATATATAACAAACTTATTTTGTATATATTACTGTTGAGGTTATTCTGCAATGATAAAGAGTTATTGCATAATTAAGGTAAAAATTACAATATAATTCTGATTATATACAGAGTTATTGTACTTGCAATTTTAATTTACATTATAAAAGAATAATATAAAGAATGCAAAGTTTAAAAGCTTAGTGTTTTTTATGAATGAACAAGTTTAAGTTTTCATTTTCAGAGAAGTAGCGACTTCTCATTTTTTAAGTTAATATATCTATCAAAATGCAATTTTGCGAGTTAAAAAAAGGGATTCTCTGTCGAGATGATAGCGAGTCCTGGCTTTTAACTTAATAAAATAGGCTTATTAGATAGGTGGTATTAAAAGTAAGCTACTCTGTTCTAAATTCATTAATTAATAAGAGAATAAGAAAACTTTGCATAAGAAGTGTAATTATTCTTTATTCGAATATATCCTGTATGTTGCTATAATTTGTCAGCTATATAGTAAGGTAACATGTTTATTTAATCGTTTATAACGATTGCTTTAAGTTGAGTTGACTATATTTTAGAAAGCTTACAATGGGTATATACTGTCAGATAGATTATTTATCTCAATATAACTGTCCTAGAATTATATATAATTCTAGGACTTTTTTTATGGAAAATATTAGATATGCCATATAACAAAAACGGCATGAGTAATCTCTACTGATGCCGTTCTTCTATACAAATTCAATTAATAAAATATTAATGATAAAAGCCATAATATTTTATATTCTTCTGCAAAGTTAATAATATATTTTTGTTAAGTTAAATTTAATGAAAATAAATTATATGTTGTAAAGCATAAAGACGGAGTAGTATATCTGTTACTTATTGTATTAGAGTTTGTTATCCTTTATATACTCAGCAGAGATATTAATTAAGTAATTCTTTAATGTTAAATAGTTTAGGGGTCAAATGTTAATTATACGTAGAAACAAATCGGCCCTAACAATCTCTGTTAGGGCCGATTTATTAAAATACATTTACTAAGTTTAATTATGAAACATCGTTTAATTGGTTCGTTATTATTAAATAACTATTTATTTACCACTATGTTTATTCATCCAATTAAACAGTTTATAAAATTACTATATTTCATAATTTCAAAATTATCGATTAATAAAAGAGAAAGATAGATAATCGATTTATTGATATATTTTGAAACCGTAACTGAAAAATAGTATTACTAACCTTTATTTCAAATATAATAAACTTCGGTAAAAAACATACCCTTTTGGGTAATAATTCTCAAAGAGTAATCATTTAGTTTGCTTTTTCTTTAATAATAAACCTTGTTCAGCAATTTTAGGAGTTAAATATAACAAAGCTATTACATTAGGAGCAACTAAAAGAACGTTGAAACTATCCATTAACTCCCAAACTAGCTCAACTTGGAGGATAGATCCTAATACAACAAAAAATAGAACTATCAGTCTAAAAGGCTTGATGAAACGCTCTCCTGTTAGAAAACGAAGATTTTGTGCCGCGAAAAAGTACCAACCTACTATTGTAGTCAATGAAAAGAAAAACAGAGTTAGTGCTACAAAGATAGATCCAGCTTCTCCAAACGTAAGGCCAAATGATTCTTGTATTGCACTAGCATTAGCCATAGTTAAATCAGGACCAGCAACTAATACAATAAGTGCAGATAAAGTGCATATTATAAGATTGGTAGCAACTCCAACCATTGCTGTAAGACCTTGCTCGTATGGGTGTTTAACCTTAGCTACTGCATGAGCATGTGGCGTTGTACCTAGTCCAGCTTCATTAGAAAATAAACCTCTTGAAACTCCATAGCGAATGGCTTTCATGGTAGTAAAGCCAAGAACACCGCCACCAACACCTTGTATTGATACTGCTGATGAGAATATATTTAGAAATGCAGGAATAATATTTTCATAGTGAATTCCTATTAATACAATTCCTGCTAAAAAATAAACAACAGCCATTATAGGAACTATACGTTCAGAAAAAGAGGCTATACGTGTCATTCCTCCAATAAGTACAACTCCTACTAAAACTGCTACAGAAATACCTACAAATATTGGTGCAATTGGTGCAATATTCGTAACAGTTAATGTTATTGAATTAGTTTGTACTATTGTGCCCATAAATCCTAGAGCTATTACCGCCACAACAGCAAATAGATTGGCTAAAAACTTACTTTTTAAACCTCGGCTGATATAGTATGCAGGCCCTCCTATAATATGTCCGCTTTCTGTTTCTGTTTTATATATTTGCGATAGTACAGCCTCTGCATAGTTTGTGGCCATACCTAGAATAATACTTATCCATAGCCAAAAAACAGCACCAGGTCCACCTGCTATTATTGCAGTAGCTACTCCTACAATATTCCCTGTCCCTAACTGTGCTGCAACAGCTGTAGATAGGGCTTGAAAAGGGCTCATACCCTCTTTTTTAGATGCTTTACCATGTTTGTGTATACCTTTAAATGTATTTGTTATGGCTGAGAATATATACTTTTGTATAAATCCTAATCTAAAAGTAAAGAATAGCCCTGTACCCAATAGTAGAATTATTAATAGTGGACCTAAGTAGGTGTTATTAAGATCTTTTATAAAGTTTAATAACTGTAGTTGGTTAGAAGATGTAATCATAATTACTTGTTTTGTATCAATGCACTGGTTAGTAATGTTTAGTGTAGCCTTTCATTATTATTTGCCACCACTTAATCAATTTCACTGATTGATATTTGTGACTATTGAATTTGTATAAAAAAAGCAAGTAACCACGAATAGATTACTTGCTTTCATTTTAATATTTTAATTTTTAATTAGAAAAATGAGCTTGAATAATAGGGTAGAGTATATCTTGATCTATTACGTAACTTGCGTGGTCATGGTTTTTCATCTCAATGTAGGCGACCGCAGCAAGTTCTTTCATAATACTTGTATATAGCCCAGGTTTGTATAAATCATGTTCGGCAGCAATAATAAGGCAGGGTATTTTAATATCACGTAGTTGCTCTAGCTCAATATTAGGCTGCTCAAGCATTAGTTTAATCAGTTCGTCTTGACTTTTTTTATACTCATTTTGTAGGAATACATAGTTCTCGTCAGTAAAATCGGTAGGTTTTAAGTTTAATCCTAAAAGAGCCATCTTGCTAAAGGTATTCGGGTACTTTAACTCAAGAGTAAGAGCCACAATAGCACCATCACTAAAGCCTAGAATGTAAGCTTCATTTAGATTTAACTGTTGTACGAATTGATAAATATCTTCTGCCATAGTGTTATAAGAGTAGTCAGTAGTCTTACTGCTCTTGCCATGGTTTCTACTATCTATAGTGTATACTGTAAAAAGCTGTTGTAGCTTAATGCTAAGCACATCATAGATATGCCTATCCTCTCCATTCCCATGTAGAAGAATGAAGGGCCGACCTTGTCCTGCTTTGGAGTAAGATAGTATTATGTTATTTACTTCGATTTCCATATTGTTTTACAAATTTAAATCGAAAATCTTAAGAATATTATTTTTTGAGTTATAAATAATATTTTTTAGCTAACTTTTTTATTTGTGGTAATATTAAAATAAAACAATATAGAGATTCGTTATTTTTATAGGTTATTATGTATGTAAAATGTAACATAACACAGTGTATTTACTATACAATTTAGTATTTCTATTTAGTGGTTTCTAAGTATAAATATACAAAGAATGAACGGTGCTATATTTTACGGTATTATATAAAATAATTACTACCTGTATATTTTACTTTAAGGGTATTGTTGTTTGAACTAGCTGATAGCTATTTGGTGGGATCTATTGTTTTGAAATTAATTCTTATGTAAATAGTAATGTTTTTGTAATTTAAGAAGCATTTTATGCACAAAAATAAAACTTAAACGTATTAATAAACTTTATAAATATTAAAAAATAGGTTGAATATACAGTCTGAAATTACTATTTTATATTATATTTAGAATTATAAACGACAAATATTAAGATTATGAAAAAGATTTACTCTAACATTATTCCCGCTTTTATAGCTGTATTAGCTATGATGTTTTTATATGGATGTAATAATGATGATGGTTATTCATTAGGAAACTTTGAGTTTCATTATGTAACGGTTAAGGTTCCTGCTGAAAATAATCCTCAGAAAACTTTTTATTTGGTAGATTATGGTTTAAATAAGAAGTATTGGGTAGCTGCTCCAATCTACGTAAACAAAACGTTAGAAGATGGTCAACGTGCTTTAGTAAATATTACATTATTATCGGATAAGCAAGGAGAGTTTGATCACTATGTTCGTTTAAACTCGCTTGATAAAGTAACAACTAAAGATATCGAAGTATTAAAGAAAGATCAAGAAGATAAATTCGGATCTGATGTAATTGGGCTTGTAGCTTCAAACTTTTTTGGTGGTGTGAGGTTTGATTTACCTGCAATAGACGTAGCCTATACATACTTTAATCCTTATGCTTCTCAAAAAGTATCGTTAATACTCAATGAAAATAGCAAATACGATGAAGATGAGTATCTACATTTAGAGCTAAGAAATATGAACAAGGAGAACGTTGATACTTCTAAGTATGT
This sequence comes from Bacteroides sp., assembly GCA_030151885.1. GTDB lineage: Bacteria > Bacteroidota > Bacteroidia > Bacteroidales > Bacteroidaceae > Bacteroides_E. Next base: position 23,142 of record JASLCG010000015.1, on the reverse strand, counting down.
ATTGGGAAGAGTCTCTTTTAAATTAGATACATTAAAAGATATAGATTTAGAAAACTATAAAGGTATTAAGATTCACTACAAGAATTTGAAAGGTCTAGCAGATGTAGTTTCTCATAATTTTGAAGTGAATAAACCCGAAGAAGTAGAAAAACCAAATCCAGAAGTGTAATTAATACTTACATAGATTACAAATTAAGATAATAAAAAAGCAGGTTGTGTTAATGTTACACAACCTGCTTTTTTATGTTATAAGGCGGGATAATTTATCCTTTGTAGTTCTTAAAAAAGTTTGTAAGTGTACGTATTCCAGTACCAGTACCACCAATACCTTTATAATTCTGTTCTGCTCCTTCAATAAATGCAGGACCAGCAATATCAATGTGTACGTAAGGGTACTTAGCAAAATGCTCTAGGAACTTACCAGCTGTAATTGTACCAGCAAGTCTGCCACCAATATTCTTCATATCAGCAACAGAAGATTTTAGTAACTCTTTGTAATCATCCCAGAAAGGAAGTTGTACTAATCTTTCATGTACATGAGCACCTGCTTCAATAAGTTCATTTAATACTTTTTGATCGGCGTTACCCATAACACAAGAAGCCTTATCTCCAGCAACAATAAGAGCAGCACCAGTTAAGGTAGCAGCATCGATAATAACTTCTGGTTCATATTGATTTCCATAAGCTATGGCATCAGCAAGAATCATTCTACCTTCAGCGTCAGTATTTAACACTTCAACGGTAGTGCCGTCATACATAGTAATAATATCACCAGGAGTATAAGCAATTTCTCCAGGACGGTTGTCAGTAGCAGGAATTAATCCAATAATATGTACATTAAGTTTGTTTAAAGCAGCAGCATAGATAGATCCAATCATACAAGCAGCACCACCCATATCACTCTTCATGCTATCCATAGATCCAGCTGTTGGCTTAAGACTTAAACCACCTGTATCAAAAACAATACCTTTACCTACTAGTACAATCGGTTTCTTATTGATTGGATTAGCTGGTTTATACTCCATAATTGTGAATGTAGGAGGTAGGATAGAGCCTTTGTTAACTGCTAGAAGTCCACCCATTTTTAGCTCTTCAATTTGTGCTTTATTAAGCACTTTAACATCGATATTAGCCTCTTTACCTAGTGTTTGAGCCTCTTCAGCTAGTTTTTCAGCAGTTAGGTAACAAACAGGTTCGTTTACCATATTTCTAGCCCAGTACACAGCTTTTATTGTGTTATTAAGATAATCTATCTTTTCATCTTCAACTTCTCCACAAATTAAAATTTCTTTTAATGCATATTCTTTTTCTTCTTTGTCAGAAAAGTATTTTAAGAATTGATAATTTGATAATGCTAAGCCTTCAGCTATAGCTAGGATAGGGCAACCATTACCAACAAGAGTAATGTTATCTATCTTTTTGCAAAGTTGTTTGCGAATATTATAACCAGCTACACGTAGTTTTTCCATATCATCTTGCTCTTTGATAAAGAAGATGTATTGTTTACCTACTTTCATAAAGCTTTCGTCTTCTTTAGAAGTCTTAAACTCTTGAATAAATGCTTCTAACTCTTTAGGTAGTCCTTGAACGTCTCCAGACTTAGGTAGTAGATATGCTACACTACCTTTCAAATCTATTGAATTGGTCTTTTTTAGTATCATAAATTTATTTTTTATATCTGTTTAGATTAAGTAACAAGTCCCACCAGGGATTGTTTAGCAATCTTTAAAACTTTACTTATGTAAAAATACTAGTTTTATTGCTCTTAAAAAAATAAGACAATGAAGTCTATGCTACATTGTCTTATTTTATTTTTTGTTTTATAAAGTAAAAAAGTTACAACTATTTATCTAGTTGCTCATCTACTTTACTTTGTACTTCATTTACCACTTGACTAACATTTTGTTTGCCACGGCCAATGTATTGTTGAGCTCTATCTTGTAGATATTCCATCTCATTTTTAGATTTATCTACAAAGTTTTTACCTGCTTTTTTGCCTTTAGCTACACAAGCATTGAAATCATCTTTTAAATCATCAAATGCACCTTTTTCTTCCATTCTTCTAACCATGTAACCTACAGCAGCACCTATTGCACCAATTGAGATTGCCAATAAAACTTTTCTCATAATTGTAATTTTTAATTGTTAAACATATTGTTAGAGAAATTCCAAGAGTGCTTCACCATTCAATTTTTTGTAGTTCCGCTTTTTAACTCTCTTCTGATACTTTCGTTTCAGAACGTTTAATTGTAGATTGCTCTTTACCTTCTGTAACTTGATCAGTAGTTCTCTTTTTACGAGGAGCTCTTCGTTTAGGTTTCTTAGTTGCTTCCTCATTATTATCAACTACTTTATCCCTGTTTTTGTTCACAGTTTTGGTTGTTTCTTCTGTACCTCTTTGTGGTCGACGTTTTCTAGTATATTTCGATCTGCCTTTATAACCTCTTCCTTGTCTTTCATCTCTTTTAGCATGTATTGTACCTTCATTATCTACAATATAGAATCCTTCATTTACGACCCATTGTACACACGCTAGACTTTCGATATTATCAAAGTCTCGTTTTTTTAGCTCATCGATAAGCCATTGTTTACTTTGCTTAGCCTCTTTCAAATCTTCTTCTCTAATAGCCCCATTTGTAACTAGCAAGTATGTTTCTGGGCAATCTTTACGTTTAAAGATAGTTAAGGACCCATCTGTTTCGTACAGTACGTTGTCAATGTCTAGAAGGGAGAAAACATTAAGAGCTCTAAGTTTAGCAATAAGTTGCTCTACGCTTAAATTATTTCTATTTAAACAGGCTAAGTTTAGTTTTCCATTCTTAATAACAAATTCTGTTTGACCATGTATAAGATGTCCTAGAGCGTTATTTTTGGATAATAATCGAATAATAATATTAATGAGCGTCCAAATAGCAAATGCGAATAACATTTTTAAAATGATAGCCATTCCAGCTGTATAAATAGTACCTCCAACGAGTGTACCAAGTACTATCATATTAATAACATTCATAGGAGATAATTGTACTAATTGGGTTTTGCCAGAAGAACGCAAATATACCAAAACGCAAATCATACCAATAATAAGTTTTATTCCAATTTCCAGATATGCCATCATAATTTTAAAATCTTTCTTACTTTAATAATGAATACTAACTTTACTGCCTCCTGCTTTTAGTGACAGTAAACCATTTTGTTTAACATTTTTAAAGATACTAAAAACTTTACTCATTCTTGAATATATGGCTTTATACTTCATTTTTAAGTGCTTATACAGCTCTTTTATAATGATGTTTAAGAACTTTGCTATCAATTTGTTTTAAATAAAATAGCAAGAAAGCTTATTGAGCATTTCTTGCTATTTAAAAGTGATGATTGAGTTTGTTAGTCAAAAGATAAGCTTATCTACTCTTGAATTGAGTAGGTGATATGTTATTCCTAAAATCTTTTTCACCTTCAAAAAATGCTTACCTATTTTTGTATGATAATTTATCAATAGTATTTATATCGATAACTAAAGTACAGTTAAAACGGAAAAAGGCCCAATAAATTCAGGTAGTAAAACTATAATTGTAATAGAGATTTCCCTATTCTCCTTTTGAAAGTAGCTCTAGTACTATCCAAGGATGTTAGAATCATGATAGATGTTGCTTTTATTATGCACATCAACTAAATGGTTGGCTTTTTCCATTAAGCATAGTTATTCGTGTTTACACTCTACAACATTAGGTTGAATAATTTCGGTTGTTTGTGCTTGAGATACCAATTTATCATCCTCAAACCTAAACTTAGTTTTGATATAGGTCTTATAATTCGCAAACTCTACGTAATTAAGTTCTACTACCTTTATACCATTCTCTACTCTTACATCTTTAGTAGTAGGTGGGCGATGTTCATACTCAAACTGGTTAAGTCCTATTCCTAAAGGAATGTTCTCTTTCGAAAAAGAGCTAATGTTTGTAGGCGTTGCTATGCCATATATAGAACAAGAGCTAAAAGATAGCATCAGCATCAGTAGGGCTAGAATGTTTTTCATAATAGATTTGTTTATGTGGTTGATTTATACATCTAAAGTATTCTATTTATACTGAATAGGTTATAGGAATAAGTATATGTGTCGGAAGAAAGACCTCTATTTAAAATAGAGGTTTCCCTATGTTAGAGTAGGGAAATAGGAATATCCCTATTAAATTAAAAAGAGTACTTTCGTATTAACATTGATTGAGATAATTGATGTATAGTTCTTATTGAAATTCTACAAATAACTTTTTACGTGATGTAAATAAAAAGCTCAGGTCCAATAGAAATATAGGAACTGAGTTTTTTTATTTTAGCTTTTAAACCTTGCAAGAGGATTGTTGTTTGTAAGATATATTAGATAAGTAACTTATAGTTAATATCGCTTTGTGTATATTTGCTAGTTGAGTAATTAGCAAAATAGACTCGTTTATAATAACAGAAAATTATGGGATATCCTTTAGAAGATAAACTAGTAGTAGCAGTAGCATCAAGTGCTTTATTCAATCTTTCCGACTCCGATAGAGTGTTTAGAGAAAAAGGGCTTGAGGCTTATGAGCAATACCAACAGAAAAATTTAAATAAAAAATTAAGACCAGGCGTAGCATTCCCTTTTATTAAGCGCCTGTTGCACATTAACTCATTCTTCCCAGATAATAAGCCTGTTGAAGTTATATTGCTCTCTAAGAATAATATTGATACGGGGTTACGTGTTTTTAGATCTATATCAGCACATAATTTAGATATAACACGGGCTGCTTTTTTATCGGGTAGTTCGCCATACAAGTACATAAGTGCATACGATACATCTCTGTTCTTATCGGGCAATGAGTGTGATGTTAAAGATGCAATGCGTGCAGGTTGTCCAGCTGGATTTGTATTAAATTCAAAAATAATTGACGACGATAAGTCTCAAGAACTTCGCATTGCATTTGACTTTGATGGGGTGATTGCTGGAGATGAGTCGGAAGCTATTTATAAAAAAGAGGGTATTGAGAAGTATCATGAGTATGAGGTGCTTTATGCCAATAATCCACTTCATATAGGGCCATTGGGTAAGTTGTTACAGAAAATATCTAAAATCCAAAAGCTAGAAGAGCAAGAAGCTAAAAGGAATAAAGAGTACACTCCTATATTAAGAACTAGTATTATTACTGCTAGGAATGCCCCAGCGCATGAAAGAGTAATTACAACGCTTAAATATCATGGAATATCTGTCGATGAGGCTTTTTTTATGGGTGGAGTGAACAAGGCTACAATTCTAGAAGTAATGAAACCGCATATCTTTTTTGATGATCAAAAACTACATCTTAAGAATCTTAAAAATGTACCAGCAGTACATATCCCTTTTGGTGTAGCCAATATAGAAGCAATAGATAACTGTTGATGTTTTCACTCTGTTCGGATGATGGAAGAGATTAATACGGTGTATTAGCCACTTTGTTCGAATTTTAAAAAAGAGATACTGTTGATGGTCATAAAATTTAAGCATTGAGTTATTCTCAATGCTTTTTTTGAATAACTACAACAAAAACAGACTACGACTAATTAATAATGAGTGCATATTAAAAGTGTATAGAGTCTCTTAAAAAGCCTATTTGCTGGGTCTGTAGAGGGGTGTTCGTTCATTGCCGATAGACCTCGTGTTTGTCGGCGACAAGACAGAGGTATGTTGCCGAGATACTTGAGGTCAGTCGGCAATATAGAAAACTCTTCACTAAGTGACAGAATTGAAACCTCGTTGTGTACTTATTTACATGTATATAACCTAGATTTGAATGTTAATCCTTGTAATTAGCTTTAAACAGTGAGGGTTGGATATTAAACTGTGCCATAAAATGTTTTCTAAAAGATTCAACATCAATGTAACCTACAAGTTCTGCTACCTCCTGCACTTGATAATTACCTTGTAGCAGTAAAGCAGCAGCCTTAGTAATACGCACTTGCCTTATTATTTTGTTGGCCGATAAATCACTAAGCTCTTTTAATCTTCTATACAGCGTACTTTGGCTCATACATAAGGTCTCTGCTAGTTCTTTTACTCCAAACTCAGCATTGTCTAGATTTGCCTCTATACAATTAATAACTTCTTGCATAAAAGGAGCTTCTGCATCCGATTCATTTTCAGGAGCATCTGTCAGCATCAGTGATTTTTGATATACTCGTTTTAATCTCTCTCGCATCTCAATTATATTTTGCACCCTAGTTTGTAGTAAATCAGGATTAAAAGGCTTCTTAATAAAACCCTCGGCACCACTACGAATACTTAATAAATAATCTTCATCTTCACTTTTAGCAGTCAGCATTAATATGGGTAAATCAGCAGTTTTTGTATCTGCTTTCAACTGCTTTAATACTTCAAAACCATCAATAATAGGCATCATGACATCGCACAAAACAAGATTAGGTCTATTAAGCTTTGCAGTTTCAATACCTTGTAGGCCATTTTCGGCCTCATAAATGCGATACTTTGTCTCAAAAAGGCTGCGTATGTACCCTCTCATCTCTTCGTTATCCTCTATAATTAATATTGATTGTTTATGAGTCTTTGGGGTATGGGAGAAGCTAGTAGTATATTGCTCTTTTTTGTTGCCTAGAGGTAGGTAAACATTAAAGATTGTTCCTTTATTCTCTTCACTCTCTAACGCAATATCTCCATGATGTAAGGTTACAATCTGCTGTACAATTTGTAAGCCTAATCCTAAGCTCGTTGAAAAATTAGCTTTACTAGTACCTATTTGATATGCCTTAAATACGGAGCTTATTAACTCTTTAGACATACCAATACCCTCATCCTGTATCATGATTTTGCACATCATATTATTATTGTGGGTTACAAGATCAAGTTGTATGAATATGTTGCTATACTCAGGGCTATATTTAAGAGCATTAGAGAGTAAGTTTTGAAGGAGTGATGCAATACGCGTAGCATCGGCAAATATATTGGCTCCACTAGAGTTATCTGTAAACTTTAAATTAATGTGGTTTTGTTTAGCCATTGGTATAAAGGAGTTTACAATATCTTGTGTTAGTACTCCAATTTCCACGCAACTTCGTTTTATTTTGGTAATACCAACTTGCATTTTATGTAAATCGAAGAGCTGCTCAAGCATATTAGAGAGTGCTGATGTATTGTTTGCAATAAGAGTTAAGTTGTTTTTAATAGCAGTATCTGCATCTTCTAGTTGTTGTTGTAAGGTGCATATAGGACCTTCAATTAAGGCTAGGGGAGTTCTAAACTCGTGTGCCATCTGTGTGAAAAAGGCTTCACGCTCGTTATTTAGTTTACGCTCTTTCTCTTTTTCAAGGTTAACCAAAAGCAACTCTTGTTTCAGTTCTCGTTCTTTCTCTTTTCGGGAATGACGTATTTTAAACCATTTATATATCAGAAAGATAACAACTAACACAATGCAACATAAAAGTATTTGAAAGTAGGTTGTTTCGTACCATTTAGGCAACACTTCAATGTTTAGAGAGGTTATAGGAGCAGAACCTTCATCGTTAACCTTTCTAACTTGGAAAGTATAATTTCCTTTCGGTAGCTTCTCTATGAATACTCCTTCGCTTTCGTTTGCAAGATTCCACGAACTATGGTAAGGGTAGAGTCTGTATTGATACTTTTGATGAGTATTATATTGTAGGTCGCTAAAATAGAGCGTGAAAGTCGTATTTTCTGGAGAAAGTACTAAATCATCTGTATAGCTAATCCCTTGAGTTAACACTTGCTGTTTGTTAAATTCGTCTCCTGCATGTACTATGCTTCTATTAAAAAGTAAGTTAGTAATTTGTATAGGCGCGCTAGGATTGTCTTTTTTATCAATTAAATTGTTGTCAATATAGGTTAGGTTAATGTTGTTGCCAAATAGAATAAAGTGGTTATAAGCAGCAGAGGCTCTATTACTACTCGATATGTAGAAATTATAAAATAGGTGTTTGTTTCTGTCGTATCTAGTAATACTAGAGTTTGTAGCTAGCCATATATTTCCATTATTATCTTCTGATATGCTGTGTATAGAGCTGTTACTTAACCCATCTTTCATATCGTAGCTAGCAAATTGCTTTAGTTTTGTGTTATGACAAGAGACCAGTTGATTAATGTAACCAATGTATATTTGCCCATTTTTAACTCGGTATATAGATAATACTTGGTCTCGAGGTAGTAAGTTATCGTCAGAGTCTATGTATTGATTTTCATTCGTATCGTAATATACTACTCCTATGCTAGTTCCAAGCCACAGCCCACCTTCTACGGTCAAAATAGCACGAATTTGTCCTACTGTCTTAGGAAATGCAATACATTTTTTATTTGTAATGTCAAACTTAAATAGCTGATTAATAGCTCCCATCCAAATGATAGAGTCAGAATCTATACACATGCTTCTAATCTCTACGCGGTTATTATTAGAATTACAAATTGTAAAAGACTCTATTTTTCCAGTATTGGTATTGTATTTAACCAAAGTATCACCTTGCCCTGCCATCCATATATTTTGCCCTTGTTTTGCAAAAGACAAAACGCGTTTAATAGGCGTTTTAATGGATTCAAATTGTAATGTTTGGTGTGTAGAAAGGGGCTGACTACTTTTTAAAAGTCCTTTATGATAAGTGCCTAGATAGATATATCCTTTTTCGTCATGCTCTACTGCACATATCTCGTTAGGACCATCTTGTAGGTATTTGTTGTAAAATATTTTTCTTGTGTCCGATTGATATAACCCTCCACCAGCTGTTCCTATCCAAAGAATGCCATTAGGATTATAATGTACGGCAAGCATATGAGTTTCTAAATTTTGGTGTATTATAGAATAGGTGTTATCAAACACTTCGGTAGTATAGTATCCATCCACTTGCTTGGTCAGTCTGGTGTAGCCGTTCCAACCTACTGCTATATAGCTGTCTTGATCGGACTGTATTACGTCATATACATCTGAGTGCCCTAAGTTAGGGGCAATTTTTCTATTGATATTATAGTCTATGTGTATATGTTTTAACGTAAATAAATCGATAATGATTAAACCATTATCATAAGTATATAACCATAATGAATTGTTGAGAACTTTCATACCTCTAACTGATGTATGTTTTAGCTGTGGTAAATTAGTCAGCTTGGTTACAGTATTATCAGCTTGTAAAGTAAGTAACTCGTCCGAACTAGTTAAAATCAACATGTCACTTCTGTAAGGAGTGAATAGAGTGGCGGAAATAGTTTCATCCGTTGTTTTTATCGGAGCAAGTGTTATCCCATCAGTCGTAACATTATAGCTATACTTTGTAAGAGACTCTTTATCGAGTATCCATAAAGCTTGTTTCTGCTGATCGAAGTAGAATTGTGATGCTGTAACTTCTTCACTGTTGAGTGTAACAGGAGTAAAAGCCTCTCTTTTTTTATCAAAAGCAACTAATTTTCGGTTAGCTAAAAGCCATATATACTGCTTGTCTTGGGCCGATAGTTGTTGTATTTTTAAAACTCTACCATTATACTTGAACGAAGAGGCAAATTTACCATCATATCTGCTTAGTCCATTTTCTGTACCTACCCATAAGAAACCTAACTCATCTTCATCTAATGCTAAGACGGTATTATCTGCTAAACCATTTTGAGTTGTAATCTTAATCAAATCTTGCTCTAAAATGGCATAGCTGTTTACACATAAAAAGCAACATATAAATGTGGTTATGTATTTTATCATAGTTATCAGAATAAATCTGTATAAAGAGGTGTGTTTTCTTGTATTATACAAATATATACTTTCTAAAACAGATATAATGCTGATGGTGCTATTATTAAGCAGATTGAAAGAAATACAAGTGATGCGTGCACGAAATACCTGTTATATAGGGCTGTAAAAGGGGTGTGAAAGAAATGCCTGTTGTTAATGACATAAATAGTAGGGGTGCTGTATGCTGTAAATTTATACTTTTAAGAAGCTTTGATTGCTACACTATACTTAACACTTAGTGTTGTACAATCTCCCTTAATAATCTAGTAAGAATGAAACTTAATTTTAAATATACATCGTTATTAACTACTGGTATTCTTGTACTATCTACCTCGTGTATTCGACAAGAAAAGCCTAAGCCAAATGTGCTATTTATAATGGCCGATCAGTGGCGAGGTACTGCATTGGGGTGCTTAGGTATTGAGCCTGTACAAACGCCAAACCTTGATGAATTGGCTTCTAATGGAGTCCATTTTGTTCAAGCAGCTAGTGGCTATCCTGTCTCTTCGCCTGCAAGAGCTATGTTAATGACTGGTATGTATCCTCACCAAAATAATGTAACTACAAACTGTAATTCTAAAACGGCACCTTATGGTGTAGAGTTAGGTGCTGATGTGGTTTGTTGGTCGGATGTTTGGAGTACAAATGGTTATAGTTTAGGGTATATTGGAAAGTGGCACCTAGATGCACCTTACCAACCTTTTGTAGATACTTATAATAATAGAGGAGCTGTAGCTTGGAATGAGTGGTGCCCTACTAATAGAAGACATGGCTTTGAACATTGGATTGCTTATGGTACTTACGATTATCATCTTAAACCAATGTATTGGAAGCAAGATGCGGCAAGAGAAGATTTTTACTATGTCAATAAATGGGGACCAGAGTATGAGACTGATGAGGCTATAGCGTATATCAAAAATAGTGACCATAAATTAAGGGATGTTTCTAGTCCTTTTGCTTTAGTCGTCTCTTTTAACCCTCCACATACTGGCTATGATTTAGTACCCGATAAGTATAAAGCTGTATATAACAACTTAAATGTTGATCAATTAGCTAATGAGCGTGAAGTGTCTGATAAGGGGTCGTTTGAAGGTGATTATTTTAGAAAAAATGTAGCTGATTATTATGCTTGTATTACAGGAGTTGACGAGCAAGTTGGCAGACTTATTAATGCACTTAAAGAGGAGGGTATTTATGAAAATACAATTGTAGTGTTTACTTCAGATCATGGCGATCAGATGGGTATAAACAACTGTATTGGAAAAGATATTTATTATGAGGCTTCTATGCATATACCATTAATTATTAGTTGGCCTGAAAAGTTGTTGCCACGTAAAGATGAATTGTTAATCTCGCTAGAAGACTTAAACCCAACACTAACAGCTCTTGTAGGGCTAGAAAAAAGTATTCTATCATCGGTTCAAACGACGAACTACGCCAATGTTATATTAAATAAGAAAGAGGTAGCTAACACTTTTCAGCCTTACTTTTTTGTTGATTATACAAATCAAAAGAATGGAATAAGGGGAATGCGTACTCAAAGGTACACCTATGCACTAGAGATTCGAGATGGTAAAGTGGAGAATGAAATTTTATTAGATAGAATATTAGACCCCTTTCAACACAATAATGTGGCAAGACATCAGCAAGAAGAAACTATGTTATTTAGAAATAAGCTAATGCAATTTTTAGACGATACAAATGATCCGTTTGGACTAAACTTTACTGATACACATATCAATTGGAACTTTATTAACACACATAATTAATCAATGAGAAAACTAACTAAATTATTCTTAGGAATTTGGTTGTGCACCCTGTCTGCAATGGGACAGGTGCAACCAATTCCAACTGCTAGCCAAGTTGGTTGGCACGAAGCAGAGATGGGGGTAGTGTACCATTATGACCTACATGTTTTTGATACTAAACAATATTCTCAAGGGGCTAATAGAGTTACTCCTTTGAGGAACTACAATATATTTAACCCTACAGAATTAGATACAGATCAGTGGGTAAAGGCTGCAAAAGACGCAGGAGCTACTTTTGCTATTCTTACAGCTACTCATGAAACAGGTTTTGCACTCTATCAAAGTGAGGTAAATCCTTACTGTTTGAAGGCAGTTAATTGGAGAGATGGGAAAGGAGATATTATTGCAGATTTTGTGAAGTCGTGCCGTAAATATGATATTAAGCCTGGAATCTATATTGGCATAAGATGGAACTCTTTCTTTGGTGTACATAATTTTAAAGTTGAGGGAGATGGAGTTTTCGCAGAGCATAGACAAGCATGGTATAAAACGTATTGTGAAGATATGGTTAGAGAACTGTGTTCTAATTATGGTGATCTTTTTATGATTTGGTTCGATGGTGGTGCAGATGATCCTGCTGGGTTAGGACCTGATGTATTACCTATCGTTACAGAGTTGCAACCGAATTGCCTATTCTATCATAATGTACAAAAAGCAGATTTAAGATGGGGAGGCTCCGAGTCGGGTAGAGTAGGTTATCCTTGTTGGTCTACATTTCCAAAACCTTACTCACATTCTAGTCAAAGCGAGAGTGAACAAGAGCATCTTCAACTTTTAAAACATGGAGATAGAGAAGGAAAATATTGGGTGTCGGCGATGGCAGATACTCCTTTGCGTGGTGCTAATGGTAGGCACGAATGGTTCTGGGAACCAGGAGATGAATATGCCATCTACGATTTAAATACACTTATGGATATGTATTACAAATCGGTAGGTAGAAATGCAACACTAATTGTTGGCTTAACTCCAGATAATAGGGGGTTGATGCCAGAAAAAGATGTTGTGAGGTTAAAGGAATGGGGTGCAGAAATTGACAGAAGGTTTAGCAAACCTTTAGCTAATGTCGGTGGAAAAAAGAGAAAACTGGTACTGAAGTTAGATCAAGAGCTACTTGTTAATCATATTATACTGCAAGAAGAAATTGCACTTGGCGAAAGTATTGGTAAATACCATGTAGAAGCTTTTGTTAAGGGTAAATGGGTTGAGGTATGTAGTGGAACATCTGTTGGACATAAACGAATTCAGCAGTTTGATTCAATTCTTACTAGTAAGTTAAGGCTTGTTGTTGATGAATCGATTCAAATTCCCACTATCAAAACATTTGCAGCATTTAATATTGAAATATAGTAAAATGAGAAGAGCAATACATACTATTTTGACACCAACACTTTGCTGTTTTGGAGTTTGTGCTGATATAGTGGCACAAGAAAGACCTAATATCATTCTTTTTATGGTCGATGATATGGGGTGGCAAGATACCTCATTACCTTTTTGGACTGAAAAAACAAAATACAACGAGGTGTACGAAACTCCTAACATGGAGCGAATGGCACAACAGGGAATGATGTTTACTCAAGCATATGCTAGTAGTATCAGCTCGCCTTCTCGTTGTAGCCTCTTAACTGGGGCTAATGCTGCAAGACATAGAGTTACAAACTGGACATTAAAAAAGAATGAAACAACCGATAGAAAAAGCGATGTTTTAAGCTTTCCTGATTGGAATTACAATGGAGTGTGTCAAGTAGAGGGCATTAACAATACATTTTATGCACGTTCTTTTGTAGATGTTTTAAAAAGTGAAGGATACCATACTATACATTGTGGAAAGGCCCATTTTGGATCAATAGATACACCTGGTGAGAATCCTCATCATTTTGGTTTTGAGGTAAATATCAGTGGGCATGCAGCTGGTGGGTTAGCAAGCTATCTTGGAGAAGATAACTACGGACACACTGAAGAGGGTAAACCTATTTCTCCATTTGCCGTGCCTGGACTAGAAAAATATTGGGGTACAGATACCTTTGTTACAGAAGCTTTAACACAAGAGGCCATTAAAGCTTTAGATAAAGCAACACATCTTGAGCAACCTTTCTTTTTATATATGGCACACTATGCTATTCATGTTCCTGTTGATAAGGATTTACGTTACTATCAGAAGTATCTAGAGAAAGGGTTGACAAGTAAGGAAGCTGCATATGCCTCTTTAATTGAAGGAATGGACAAGAGTTTAGGTGATATTATGGATTGGCTTGAAGCCAATAATCTGAGTCAAAATACAGCTCTGATCTTTATGAGTGATAATGGTGGTCTTTCTAGTGAAGGTGCTTGGAGAGATGGTACGTTACATACACAGAACTACCCCTTAAATAGTGGTAAGGGCTCTGCATACGAAGGTGGAGTACGTGAGCCAATGTTAGTGTCATGGCCTGGAGTGGTTGAAGAAGGGAGTAAGTGCAACGATTACTTAATCATAGAAGACTTTTATCCGACTATTTTAGAGTTGGCAAAAGTGAAGAAATACGATGTGCCACAAGAAGTAGATGGGATTAGCTTTATGCCTATGCTATTAAATAGTGGAACTACTGCTCATGGAAGGAGTCTGTTTTGGAATTTTCCCAACCAATGGGGTAATGATGGCCCTGGAATAGGATCAACTTGTGTTATACGTAAAGGAGATTGGAAGTTAATCTATTACTATGAAACGGGAAAAAAGGAGCTGTTTAATATACCTAACGATATAGCAGAACAATATAACCACGCAAATAAAAAGCCAAAAATGGTCAAAAAACTATCTAAAGAGTTGGGGTCTTATCTACGCAAAGTAGGTGCTCAACGTCCAAGTTTTAAACGAGACAATAAACCATGTCCTTGGCCAGATGAAATAGAATAAACCAACAATCTATCATTCTATTTTTACAAAGCAAGGGAAGTATTAAGTGTAATACTTTCCTTGCTTTATTTTTATATGCTCTTTGGTCTCTTTGATTTTGAGCTGGCTATTTTGCCTATATTCAAAATGTATAAATCCCTATACTAAGTAGAGTATTAGTCCCCTTTTAACCGTCCACATCTTAGCTTGTATTTGTTTAGTTATTTGAAGATTTTTTTAGATAACTAAAGTTACATAGAAAATTATTTCTGATTTTTTTACTAAAAACATCAAGACTTAAAAATTGACTATATATGGTAAATAATAGAGTTGTAAGTTGTATTTGTTGGTTGATTTTTAGTAGTATACGGCTCTTTAGTTGATATGTTTTAGCCTTATGTAAGTACTTATGTAGAGTTCTGAAACAGGCTTGAAGTTCATTTTATTAGTTGAAAATGGAATTAATTATAGACTGATTTGATTAATATCTTGCTGAAAAAGAGTCGTTTAGGTTTTTGCAGTGTATAAATATAAGATGAGGTGTAAATAATCACACAAAAGTATTTTGTTTTATAATGTTTATTTATTGCATGTTTTTACAGAAAAAAGCCAACTAAATAGATGAAATAGTTAACAGATTGTCTGAATTTAAGACGTTAAAAAATATGAATATATTGGGGTATTGAAGATAGGATATTAATTTTGTAAGTCTATTTGCAAAATAGGTGTATTAATATGATTAATAATTGAATAAATATAGAAATTCGTACAGTATGAATCAAAGAACGAAAGCGCTGCTGTTATCAACATCGTTGTTGTTAACTCCAGTCGTTTCAAATGTTTGGGCAGCTTCGCCCAACTTCAAAATAGACTCGGTGGAGCTATTTAAGAAAAAAAACAAAAAAGGTAAAAAAGGAATCGACAAAAAGACAGAAGAAAAGACAAAGAACAAATACGATAAACTAGTTGAAGGTGCAACTAAGAAGGAGGGTATGTTCAATGTTATAAAGAAGGATAACGATTATTATTTTGAAATTCCAATGAGTAAGTTGGGACGAGATATTTTAGTAGTTAATAAACTTCAACGTGTTCCTTCAGAACTTAATGATGCAGGTGTAAACCGCGGTGTTAATTACGAACATAATATGATTCGTTTGGAGTGGAATAAAAACAGTGATAAACTTATGGTTCGCCAGAGTCGTCCGTTACCAATTTCACCAACTCATGATGCCATTACACAGTCGGTTAAAGATAATTACATTTCGCCATTAATTGCTGCATTTAAAATTGAGGCATATAACAATGACTCTACTACGGCAGTTATTAAAGTGAATGATATTTATGATGGTTCAGAAACTAGTATAAACAATGTATTCTCGAATATAAACCTGGGTACTTCTGCTATTAAAGACCTATCTAAAATACAAGATATCAAATCATTTGATAACAATGTTGTTGCATACTCTGAGTTAACAACAAAGGTTATGGAGGGTATGGAAAGTGTAAATGTAACAGTTGAGGTTAGTTCTACAATGTTACTACTTCCAGAGAAACCAATGATAGGCCGTTTAGATAATCAACGAGTAGGTTACTTTACTACTTCTTTCTTACACTACACTGATAAACAACAAACAGTAGGTGATAAAGAGTTTATTACACGTTGGAGAATGGAGCCAAAACCAGAAGATGTTGAGGCTTATAAACGTGGAGAGTTGGTAGAACCTGCACAGCCTATTGTGTTTTATTTAGATAATGCAACACCGAAACAGTGGAGAGAGTACATTCGTCGTGGTGTAGAAGATTGGCAAGTTGCTTTTGAAGCAGCAGGCTTTAAAAATGCGATTGTAGCTAAAGATCTTCCTGAAGGTATTGATGCAGAGATAGACGATATTAACTACTCTGTTATTACTTATGCTGCTTCTAAGAAAATGAATGCAATGGGCCCTTCTATTCTAGACCCTCGTTCAGGAGAAATTTTAGAGGCTGATATTATGTGGTGGCACAATGTGGTTACAATGCTTCAAGAGTGGAATACAGTACAGACAGGTGCTGTTAGATCTGAAGTTCGTGGAAATACAATTCCAGAGAACTTAATGGGAGATGCAATTCGATTTGTAGCATGTCATGAAGTGGGGCACTCTTTAGGTCTTCGACATAATATGATGGGATCTTGGGCATACCAAACAGATTCATTACGTTCTGAAGCTTTTACAACAAAAATGAATTCTACATCTTCTTCAATTATGGACTATGCACGTTATAATTACGTAGCGCAGCCAGAAGATGGTGTTAAAGTACTTTCTCCACATATCGGAGCCTATGACATTTTTGCAATTGGTTATGGATACCGTTGGTATGATGTACAGACTCCAGAAGAGGAAAAAGCTCATTTACATGATTTCTTAAAACAACATTCGGGTCGTCTATATAAATATAGTGAAGCACAAGATCCACGCGATGCTGTTGATCCTCGTGCTCAAAATGAAGATATGGGTGATGATCCCGTAAAATCTTCTAAACTAGGAATTAAAAACTTGAAACGTATTGTCCCAAATATTATTGAGTGGACAACAACTGGTGAAGAAGGACAGACATACGAAGAGGCTTCTCGACTATACTATGCAGTAATTAGTCAGTGGAACTACTATCTATACCATGTAATGGCAAATGTTGGTGGTATTTATATTGAGAATACTACGGTAGGAGATGGTGTGAAAACTTACACTTTTGTAGAGAAGAAGAAACAGCGAGAGTCTATTCAGTTCTTATTAGATGAGGTACTTTGTTATCCAGAATGGTTATTTAATAATGGAATTGGAGAGTACACTTTCTTACGTAGGAACACACCAATTGGAATGATTGAAAATGCTCCTCATAAAATGCTTAAAAATGCACAAGCTTACATTTTCTGGGATTTACTATCAAACAACCGTTTAATGCGTATGCTTGAAAATGAATCGGCCAATGGAAGTAAAGCATTTACAGCAGTTGATATGATGGATATGCTTCATAAAAGTATTTTCAAGGTGACAGAGCAAGGGGGTAAAGTAGATGTAATGACTCGTAACTTACAAAAAGGCTTTATTGATGCATTAATTACTGCTGCTGCCGAGTCGGAAGGAGTGAAAATTAATAAGAAGTTGCTTGACGATCACTTCTTACTAGATCATCAAGAGCCTTTCTGTAGCTGTGATGAGTTTGCATTAAAATCATTTAAAGGGTCTAAAATGGCTGGAGGTCGTACGTTAGATTTTTATGGCTCTCAGTTGAATCGTATATCAGATGCAATATCAGTAAAGCGAGGAGAACTAGTGCGTGTAAAAAAATTGTTAGAAAAAAGAGTTAATACAGGAGATGTAGCAACTCAATATCATTACCAAGATCTAATTCTACGTATAAACACTGCTTTAGGCTTATAATAAGCATTACTAATCTAGTGTAATTTTATAATGAGAAAATATTTATTATCATTAATTTTATTCTGCTGCACTGCTTTAGGAGTAAGTGCGGCAGATCGCATTATCAAAGGAACGGTTACTTCGGCGGAAGACGGTTTTATGTTGATAGGCGCTACCGTATATCTGGATGGAAAAGATCTGGAAAAGGCGGGTTTAAGTAGTAGTACGCAAGGTTCGGTTACCGATGTAGATGGTAATTATGAGTTAGCTATTCCAGAAGGCGTAAGTCGATTCTTCTGCAGCTATTTAGGACATGAAACACAAGAAGTGAAGATTGTACCTAATAAAACTCAGTATAACATCATTTTGCAGCCAACAAGCCAAATGCTAGAAGGTGTTGTGGTTACGGGCTATCAAACAATTGAAAAAAGAAAATTGACAGCAGCAGTAAGTAAGGTTGAGCTTTCTGATGCAATTACAGGTTCTGCTAAGAGTATTGATCAAGCATTAGCTGGTCAGATTGCCGGTATGCAGGTGATGTCCACTACAGGAGATCCAGGTGCGCCTGCAAAAATTCGTATTCGTGGTACGGCTTCTATGAATGGCACACAAGACCCTCTTTGGGTATTGGATGGTATACCATTAGAGGGTACAGATATTCCAAAACAGGAAAATAGTTACGATATCGAAAATATTAAGCAGTCTTCTATTGCAGGTATTAACCCATCGGACATAGAAGATATTACTGTTTTAAAAGATGCAGCTGCTACAGCTATCTATGGAGCTCGTGCTGCTAATGGTGTAATTGTAATCACTACAAAAAGTGGTAAACAAGGTAAGCCAAGAATTAACTTTTCTACACGCTTAACTTCATCTCCTCGTAGAAGTTTAAGTCGTTTGAACTTAATGAATAGTCAAGAAAAGGTTGATTTAGAGCTAGGTCTTTTACGAAGTAATTTTACTATGTATGAAGAAAAAGGAGGGGTGTACCGTACGCTTAATGAGATGAACCTTCTAGAAGATTACAAGAAGAACGGTGAAGCTGCATTAACACCAGAAGCCATTGCTCGTTTGAGTCAATTAGGTGGACAAAATACGAACTGGAATAATTTATTATTTCAAAATGTATTTAACCAGGAATATAACATCAATATTTCTGGTGGTGGCGACAAGGTTACATATTATAACTCTTTTGGTTTCTTTGAGGAAAATGGTAACATTCGTGGAATTAAGAATAATCGATTTAGCTTAGTAAGTAAAACGAACTACCGTATAAATGAGATGTTCAAAGTTGGTGCTTCTATCTTTGCAACAAGAAGAAAGAATAATAGAAACTATCCATCTAACTATGGTTATACTAATGCCAATATGTATGCTAGACGTGTTAATCCTTATTATTATCCACTAGATGCTAAGGGCAAATATGTATACGATTATGACATTCAAAATAATAGCTCTACAGATTTAGGGTTTAATATTTTGGAGGAGAGAAACAACTCTTTCCAAGATGAAACTATTAACTCTTTATCTTCTATTTTTGATTTTGAATTTAGATTGGACGATCATTTTAAAGTAACTTCTCAGCTGGGTGTACAACTGGATAAGTCGTCTAAAGAAGAGATGGCTGCTGGCGATACTTTTGTGATGAGAAATACACGAAAGAATAGCCAATATTTTGATAAAGTTACTGGTACATACAAATACTTTATTCCAGAGGGTGGTGTGCATAAAGCATATAATAACTCAAATTCTCAAGTAACTTGGAAAACCATGGCAGAGTATAAGAACTCTTGGAATGATATACACGATATACAGGTAATGGCTGGTACTGAGTTGAGAAAGACTAAAAACACTTCCGACTTTGGTGCGGGGTATGGTTATGATCCTATAACACTCACTACAAAGCCAATAATATTCCCTGATGAGACAAAGGCTAAAAGCTATCCTCTACATAATAATACATTACAAGAAAATGCATATGTGTCGTTTTTCTCGACCATGTCTTACACTTTCTTTAATAGATATACACTAGGAGGTAGTGTGCGTATGGATGGGTCGGACCTTTATGGCGTGGCTAAAAAATACCGTTATCTTCCTCTATACTCAGTGAGTGGGTTATGGAGAATCTCTCAAGAGAAATTTATGTATGGTGCAGCGTCTTCTTGGTTAGATAATCTTTCAGTGCGTTTGTCTTATGGATTGCAAGGTAATATAGATAAGAATACATCTCCATTCTTAATAGGAACCTATAAAGTAGAGACTATTTTGCCAGGAGGTTCTGAGTATATGATTGATTTAGATGGTGCTCCAAATGCTAAACTACGTTGGGAAAAAACTCACTCTGTTAATGCAGGGCTTGACTTATCTGTACTGAATAATCGCATTAATTTTAGTGCAGATTATTATTATCGTAAAGGTGTTGATTTAATTGGTTTACAAATGTTACCACTTGAATCGGGCTTTACATCAGCAACCATTAACTGGGCAAGTATGGTCAATAAGGGTGTTGAACTTAGTTTAACAACAAAAAATGTAGCGACAAAAGATTTCACTTGGTCAACAAATGTAAATTTCTCTTACAATAATAATAAAGTGTTGAGAGAGGTTGTTGCTGATAACTCTTACACACCAAGTAGAGAGGGATATCCTGTAGGTGCTGTCTTTGGGTTTAAAACAGCTGGCCTTGATGATCAAGGTTATCCTATATTCTTGACGAAAAATGGTGAGAAAGCTTCTCTTACAGAACTTTTTAGATTACAAGATGAATGGGGTATAGGACTTGCTACTACTGATGTAACCCCTAAAGAAGAGCGTGAGTTTTTATCTTACTTAGGTACAAAGGATGCTCCTTATGCTGGTGGTTTAATTAATACGTTTAGCTATAAAGAGTGGGAGCTCTCTTTCAACTTTGCTTATATGTTCGGTGGAAAAGTAAAAACTACACCGTCGTATGATATTATTGACTTTGATAGAGGATGGAATCACAATAGAGATATTTTGAACCGTTGGACTCCAGAAAATCCTAACTCTAAACTACCAGCCTTAATGTCTCAATCGGATAATCCGTTAGAGCATAACTGGTACTCAAGTCGTAAAGATATTTACAATAACTTAGATATTTGGGTGAAAGATTTAGCATTTTTACGTCTTCAAAACCTTCGTTTAGCTTATAATGTACCGAAAACGTTTTTACAAAAATTACGTATAAACTCTGCGACTATAGCATTAGAGGGACGTAACTTGTTTGTTGTAGGTGCTAATTATAAAAACTATCTAGATCCAGAATCAATGGATAATCCTTACGCTTCTGCTATTCCTAGATCATTTACATTCAATTTAAATTTATCTTTTTAAGGCATGAGAACAATGAGAAAATATAATATACTGCTATTATTTATAGTGTTGTTTAGTTTGTCTGCTTGTAATGATTTTCTAGACATTAAGCCCGTTGGTAAAGTAATTCCTACCAATGTGGAAGAGTATCGTGCTTTTTTAGCGAGAGCTTATAAAGCCGTTCCTTCAGATAGAGGCATGGTAAACTTCCGATCGGACGAGATGGTAGTAAGAAATGATGAGTATGATAAAAATGCTTACGCTTATTTAGAAAATTGGAATGATAACTCTACTCTAACAAGCAATACATTACTTGACTGGCAAAACTATTACTCTGTAATTTATAAGTGTAACCAGGTGATTGAAAATGGTCCGAATATAAAGCTAGTAGGTGATGCTACTCAAGCTGATATTGATCAGCTAGTAGGGGAGGCTTATATGCTTCGCGGATATATGTACTATTTGCTAGTTAATCTTTTTGGGCAACCCTATAGCCTAGAAGGGGCTTTAAATAGTAAAGCCGTTCCTTTAATCTTGAATACTGATATAGAGGAGGTTCACTCACGTAGTGTAGTAAAAGATATTTATGAGTCTATTGTAAGTGATATTGAATCTAGTAGAAGTTTAATAAATAAAGAGAAATGGGAAGTCGTTTTTTCATATCGCTTTAATAAAACATCTGTTGAGGCTTTTGCTGCAAGAATAAACTTGTATATGGAAAACTGGCAGGCGGCATATGATGCATCTAAAAGAGTGTTAGCTAGTGGGTACAAATTGGAAGATTTGAATAAGGAAGAGTCTAAACTGCCTAATCATTTTGAATCTTCAGAAAATATAGTAGCCCTAGAATCTGTTTTGAGCAATAATGTTAGTCGTGCTTCTATAGTGAGTGATGTTTGCCAAGCATGGTATAACCAAAAGGAGGATGCACGTTTTGGTAAATACTTCTTTGTAAAAGAGGATAAAGTAGAGAAGAAAAGCAGTAAAGAGGGAGAAGAACCTAAAGAACCAGAGTATGAGATTATTCGTACTGTAACAAATATAAAAGGAGGAAAGAACGAATTTAATACGACTTTCCGATTGGGTGAGTTCTTTGTTACTGCTGCTGAATCGGCTGCACAGTTAGATCTGCTAGATGAGGCCAAAAGCTATATTAAACAACTTGCAGAGAAAAGATACTCTAAAGATGGTGTAATGCGTATATCTACCGAGCTTGATGTTATTAAAGATAAAACAGCGTTACTAACATTTATATATAGCGAGCGCTCTAGAGAATTAGCTTTTGAGGGGCACCGTTGGTTTGACTTACGTCGTATAGAAAGACCAGAGATAACTAAAGTAATCGATGGTGATACTTATGTGTTGAAAAAAGATGATCCGAGGTACACAGTCCCAATCCCTAGAGATGCAGTTCAGGCTAATCCAAATTTAGCAAACTAATGAAATTGGAGGAAAGAGAAGTATAGAAAGTCTGTACTTCTCTTTTTATTTCATTCGAATTTATCTTGAAATGGGTATGTTTTCTTTTGAATTAATAAGATTACTTGATTTAGATAAATTAACTAAGTATAAATTTTATGTGTTCGTGTAAAAGTGTATTTACTCATTTGAAGAGAGTGTATTACTGCTAAATATCTAATTTACTATTAATTATATTTAAGGATTTAAGCGAAGTTACAGTGCTGGAAATGTTAATAAAATAAGGTTGATAAAAATGTTCTAAAATTTCTTTTCTTATCGTTTGCTCGTTAAATATTTTCGTGTACCTTTGCATCGCAATCGAGAGAAAAACGATGCACTCATAGCTCAGTTGGTAGAGCAATTGACTCTTAATCAATGGGTCCAGGGTTCGAATCCCTGTGGGTGTACAATGCTTACTGATAATCAATTAATTACAGATAAGCGGGATTAATTAAGGGACGAAAAGGAGATTTAGCAATTAAATTTATCCATTTCGTCCTTTTTTAATTGATCTATAATCTTGGTATACGGTTTCATGG
>JASLCG010000156.1 GCA_030151885.1 Bacteroides sp. | reverse complement strand
TCTCATCCTAAAGACATGAGTGATGAAACGCTTGAAGTTATAGCTAAAATGCCTAATATTTGTAAACACATTCATTTACCTGTGCAAAGTGGTAGTAGCAGAATTCTGAAGCTAATGAATAGAAAATATACACGAGAATGGTATCTCGATAGAATTGCGGCAATAAAGCGTATTATACCAAACTGTGGAATTAGTACAGATATTTTTTGTGGTTTCCATTCTGAGACAGAAGAAGATCACAAAGAATCATTAAGCCTTATGCAGCTTTGTCAGTTTGATTTTGCCTTTATGTTCAAATACTCTGAGAGACCTGGAACTTATGCAGCTAAAAAACTTCCTGACGATGTACCTGAAGACGTTAAGACAAGAAGATTAGATGAGATTATAAAACTACAAAGAAGTATGTCTGAGGTCTCAAACCAAAAATGCATAGGAAAAATATACGAAGTTCTAGTAGAGGGAGTTTCGAAAAAATCTCGTGAGCAGCTTTATGGCAAAACAGAACAGAATAAGGTTGTTATTTTTGATAGAAATAACCATAAGGTAGGAGACTTAGTTAAGGTAAAAGTAGAAGAGGTAAACTCTGCCACATTAAAAGGTGTAGAGGTTTTATAAAGAAACATATTACATTATATATAATAGCCTAGTTATATTTTATAGTGTAGCTAGGCTATTATCATTAATATTAATTATAAGAAATAAAATGCAGATGTCTCTAAAATTTCGTTTATTTGCAGTTTGATTAAATTCCAGTAAGTATATTCAATTATAAAGTAGTTAATTAGTGCAAACATTTATAGACATGCAACAGCCCAAAAATATAAAATGTCCTATATGTGGAGAGAATCAATTTGATTATGTAACCACTTGCACAGATTATTTTACAACCAAAGAGACTTTTAAAATAATTAGGTGTAAATCTTGTAATTTTACACTAACAAGCGATATTCCAAAGCCTAATGAAATTGCTAAATACTACGATTCTAATGACTATATATCGCACTCAAACACTTCTAAAGGGTTTATAAATTCTCTATATCATTATGTACGCTCTTTTATGCTAAAAAGAAAGTGTAACTTAGTAAATACTTCCAATAATAAAAAAGCTGGAAAACTATTGGACTATGGAGCAGGAACTGGACTATTTATAAAATCAATTAAAGAGTATAAATGGGATGCTATAGGTATTGAAATTAATAGACATGCAAGAGAAAATGCCAAATCATGGTATAATATTGATCTTATAGATAGTACGGAGTGGAATATTCTAGAAGATGAGTCTTTAGATACAATTACAATGTGGCACGTTATGGAACACGTTATAGAGTTAGATAATCTCTGGGGGTGTTTGAATAAAAAGCTCAAAAAGGAAGGTAAGCTAATCGTAGCCTTACCCAATATAGATTCTTATGATGCGAAACATTATGGCAAATATTGGGCTGCATATG
Source organism: Bacteroides sp. (assembly GCA_030151885.1). Taxonomy (GTDB): domain Bacteria; phylum Bacteroidota; class Bacteroidia; order Bacteroidales; family Bacteroidaceae; genus Bacteroides_E. The sequence continues at coordinate 6,865 of JASLCG010000156.1, read as the reverse complement.
ATGTTCCTAGACATGTGTGGCATTTTTCATCGCTCACATTTACACGACTAGCTAGTGAAAAAGGTTTTAGAGTAGATAAAATTAAAAGGATGCCATTTGATGGCTTCTATATTTCAATGTTAAGTGAAAAAAATAAAAACAAGAAGTTATCTATTTTTAAAGGAGTATTTCACGGTGCAATAGGTTATATAAAAGCTTTATTTAATAAAAGAAGAAGTAGTTCTTTAATCTATATTTTAAGTAAAAAATAGTGGAAAACAAGAAAAAATCTACATATAGTTTTAAGCGATGGAGCTCACATTCAATATTGTCGTACTTAAGTATGATTATTGCTCTATTCCTATTTGCCACCACCTTTAGCCTGTTAATCTCGTCAGCTAAAATTGGCTCTTTCTTTATTGAGCGAGTTCCTATTGAGATATGCCTAGATAGTGATATCTCTGAAGAGAATGAAACAAAAATATTAGAGATACTACAAAATACTAGTTATATAAAGAGTTGTATACTAGATACAGAGAATAATAACATTAAATATTATATCAAGTACGAGCAACCATATTACCCCGAAATACATGGTAAGAATTTACATAAAAAAATAAAAAACATATCAGGAGTACATTCAATACATACAACAGTAATTGTAGACAAATTAATTGATAAAGGAGTTCCTTTTTTCAGCAAATTAGCAAGAGTCATTTTTATAACTTGCACTGTATTTATACTATTGGTTTTTTATATAGTAATTAGAGTATCATTAACAAGTAAAAAAAATCTATTACAAAATATGCAACTTGTAGGAGCTACAAACAATTATATCAGTGAACCTATTTTATTTCAGTACTTCTGGAGTTCTCTTATCTCTGGTTTAATCGCTATGATTATATGTAGTATAATTTATTATATTTCTGTACAAAGTGATCCTACGTTGATAGAAGTTATTTCACTAGAAAAAACATATATAATTACCTCTGTAACAATTTTTTTTGGAATTATATCAATAATGACTTTTGCCAGAATCATTTTATGGAGAATTCTAAAATATAAAACTAAACATTATTGAATTATGAAAAAAGATAAAGTCCAGAATGGATTTGCATTTACAAAGACTAACTATGTCTTATTAATTACTGGCTTATTAATTATTGTATTAGGCTTTGCCTTAATGATTGGGCCAGGAACAACCGAAACTCACTTCGAAGAAGATATTTTTAGTGTAAGAAGGATTACTGTTGCCCCAGTTCTCTCATTTTTGGGATTTATATTTTTAATATTTGCTATAATGTACAAAGGTAAAAGAGATAAATAATGGAAGAGTTAAATTTTGTACAAACACTCATATTAGCCATTGTAGAAGGGTTAACTGAGTTTTTACCCGTTTCTTCTACAGGACATATGATTATAACGCAAGGCTTACTTGGCATAGAGAGTACCGAATTTATGAAGGCTTTTATTGTGATTATACAGTTTGGTGCTATTCTTTCCGTTGTGTGTTTATATTGGAAGCGTTTCTTTCAAGTAAATAAATCTGAACCTATAGATAAAAAGCTTGTTAATAAGTTAACATTCACACAAAAAGCTATAATGTATACCAAAAGACTAATCCATAAATACGACTTTTATTGGAAGCTATTTCTAGGGTTCCTACCGGCGGCATTTTTTGGATTGTTATTAAATAAGCATATTGACGCCCTTCTTGAAAGTGTAAACGTCGTAGCTACAATGCTTGTGTTGGGTGGTATATTTATGGTTTTATCTGATAGAATTTTTAAAAATCAAACACAAGACACAGAAATCACCAATAAGAAAGCTGTAAAAGTAGGTTTATATCAATGCATTGCTATGATCCCTGGAGTATCTAGATCTATGGCAACTATAATGGGAGGTATGGCTCAAAAGCTATCTAGAAAGCATGCTGCAGAGTTTTCTTTTTTCCTAGCTGTACCTACTATGTTTGCTGCTACTTGTTACAAGTTGCTAAAACTCTATCAAGGAGGAGGAATAGAGCTGATTGCTAATAATATGACTACCTTAATTGTAGGTAACTTAATAGCTTTTATTGTAGGAATGTTAGCTATTAAATTCTTTATAAATTATATAACTAAGTATGGGTTTAAAGCTTTTGGATACTACAGAATAGTTGTAGGCCTAGGTATTCTCATTATGTCACTACTTGGTTATAATCTTGAAATTGCATAGAATGAATTTTAAAAAAGGAGAGGTATTATTCTTCAATAAGCCACTGGAGTGGACTTCTTTCTATTTAGTATCTAGAGTAAGAGGTGCTATAAGAAGGAAAATTAATGAAAAAAAAATAAAAGTTGGGCATGCAGGTACATTAGATCCTCTTGCAACTGGAGTAATGATAATATGTACTGGTAAATCTACCAAGTTAATTGAAAGTTTTCAGTACCAAACAAAAGAGTATATTGCTACCTTAAAAGTAGGTGCTACTACTCCATCTTTTGACTTAGAGCATGAGATAGACCAAACCTACCCTACTGAACATATAACAGAAGAGTTAGTAAAACAGACTCTTAATCGTTTTTTAGGAGAAATCCACCAAATACCACCAGCTTATTCTGCTTGTAAAGTGAATGGTAAAAGAGCATATGAGTTAGCAAGAAACGGTGAAAGTGTCAACTTAAAACCTAAGATTCTTGTTATAGATGAAATTGAACTACTAGAATACTCATTACCTATAATTAAAATTAGAGTGGTATGTAGTAAAGGAACATATATAAGAGCTTTAGCAAGAGATATTGGTGAAGCTCTTAATAGTGGAGCACATTTAATTGCCCTTGAAAGAACGAGAGTTGGAGACATTACACTAGATGACTGTCTAGACCCTAAAGTGTTTGATGAGTGGATTGAACAACAAAATATTGAAACTAGTATTGATTAAATAAATTAATATATATAGGCATGAAATTATCACAATTTAAATTTAATCTCCCAAAAGAGAGAATAGCTTTACATCCAGCTAAGTTTAGAGACGAATCTAAATTAATGGTTATACATAAAAGCACAGGAGAGATTGAACACCGTATTTTTAAAGATATATTAGAGTACTTTGACAATAAGGATATTTTTGTTTTTAATAATACAAAAGTATTTCCTGCTCGTTTGTATGGTAATAAAGAAAAAACTGGTGCTAGAATTGAAGTGTTCCTATTAAGAGAGCTTAATGAAGAACAAAGACTATGGGATGTATTAGTAGATCCTGCACGTAAAATTCGTATAGGCAATAAGCTATATTTTGGAGAAGATGAGTCAATGGTTGCTGAGGTTATTGATAATACTACTTCAAGAGGAAGAACATTAAGATTTTTATATGACGGTGAACATGATGAGTTTAAAAAAGCTCTTTATGCTCTAGGTGAAACTCCCCTTCCTGATATGATTATTGATAGAGAAGTTGAGGAGGATGATGCAGAAAGATTTCAGTCAATATTTGCTGCTGAAGAGGGTGCAGTAACAGCTCCATCGGCTGGTTTACACTTCAGTAGAGAGCTTATGAAGAGAATGGAAATAAAAGGTATTGAAAGAGCCTTTGTTACATTACACGCAGGATTAGGTAACTTCAGAGAAATCGATGTTGAGGATTTAACTAAACATAAGGTAGATTCGGAGCAATTTATGGTTAATCAAGAAGCTGCAGAACAAGTAAATAAGGCTAAAGATAACCGCAAAAACATTTGTGCTATCGGTACAACTGTTATTAGAGCTATGGAAAGTACTGTTACAACAGATGGCCATCTAAAAGATTTTAGTGGCTGGACAAATAAGTTTATCTTCCCTCCATACGATTTCCATGTAGCTAATAGTATGGTGTCGAATTTCCATATGCCATTCTCTACTCAATTAATGCTAGTAGCTGCTTATGGTGGATATGACCTAATAATGGATGCTTATCAAGTAGCATTAGAAAAAGATTATCAATTTGGTCCTTATGGAGACGCAATGCTAATTATCGAATAATATAATAAATGTCTATAGTATATTTAGGATTAGGTACTAATCTTGGAAATAAGAAAGATAACATACATCAAGCTGTTAAGCTAATATCAGAGCAGATAGGGGAAATAATTACCCTATCTGCTCTATATCGTTCAAAACCATGGGGTTTTGAATCCGAAAATATGTTTGTGAATGCCGCCGTAAAAGTTTCTACAACGCTAACTCCTTTACAGCTATTACAGATAACACAAAGTATAGAACTAGAAATAGGAAGAACACAAAAGAGCATAACAGGGATATACAAAGATCGACTCATTGATATTGATATATTACTATATAATAGAGAACTAATAGTTGATGAGTCAAATGACTTAATAATACCACACAAACAACTTTTAAATAGAGACTTTGTATTGGTTCCATTATCAGATATAGATAAGGATTTACTACATCCGGTAACTAAAAAGGAGCTAGCTAGTTATATAAAAGACAAACATGCTTTAGATAAGTTAAAATAGAGCCTACTACTTCTTTTATTTAAAGAATTACTGTACTTTTGCTTCAAATTAAATATGTGGAAAGATTTGAGTAGCTTGCAACCACGGAAAAAAATGCTAAATCAACATTCCTTTCTGTTATTTATGCAACTCTTCCCAATTTTATTCCACCGATAAATTTATTAATCTATAAAATAAATTCAATGGGATATTTATTCACATCCGAATCCGTGTCTGAAGGACACCCCGATAAAGTAGCCGATCAAATATCGGATGCTATACTTGATGAATTATTGGCATATGACCCAAGTTCTAAAGTAGCTTGCGAAACATTAGTTACTACAGGACAAGTAGTACTAGCTGGAGAAGTGAAATCCAAAGCTTATGTTGACCTACAAGAAGTAGCTCGCAAAACGATAAAAGAAATTGGCTATACTAAAGGTGAATATATGTTTGAAAGCAACTCTTGTGGAGTGTTTTCTGCAATTCACGAACAAAGCGCCGATATTAATAGAGGCGTTGAGCGAGAAAACCCAATGGAACAAGGTGCAGGAGATCAAGGTATGATGTTTGGGTATGCAACTAATGAAACAGATAGTTACATGCCATTATCGTTAGACTTATCTCATAAAATTCTTATAGAGCTTGCAAAAATTAGAAAAGAGGGAGAAGTAATGACTTACTTACGTCCAGACTCTAAAAGCCAAGTAACTATTGAATATAATGATGATAATAAACCTGTACGTATAGATACCATTGTTGTTTCTACACAGCATGATGACTTTATTCAGGCATCAAGTACCGATGTACAGTCACAGCTTAAAGCTGATGAAGAGATGCTTGCAAAAATTAAAGAAGATGTTATTACTATTTTAATGCCAAGAGTCATTAATAATATTAATAACGAAGAAGTTTTAAAGCTTTTCAATGATAAAATAATCTATCACGTTAATCCAACTGGTAAGTTCGTTATTGGTGGTCCACACGGTGATACTGGCCTAACTGGAAGAAAGATAATTGTTGATACCTATGGAGGAAAAGGAGGCCATGGTGGTGGAGCTTTTTCTGGAAAAGACCCAAGTAAGGTGGATAGAAGTGCTGCATATGCTACAAGACATATTGCTAAAAACATGGTTGCTGCAGGTGTAGCTAACGAAATGTTAGTTCAAGTATCTTATGCTATTGGTGTAGCGGAGCCAATTAACATATATGTCAACACCTATGGACATGCAAATGTGAAGATGACTGATAAGCAAATAGCAGACAAAATAAACGAAATATTTGATCTTAGACCAAAGGCTATCGAAGATAGACTAAAGTTAAGAAATCCTATTTATCGTGAGACCGCTGCATATGGGCATATGGGCAGAGAACCTAAAGTAATTCAAAAACACTTTGAGTCTAGATACCAAGATTCTATCAATATAGAAGTGGAGTTATTTACTTGGGAAAAGCTAGACTATGTAGATAAAATAAAAGAAGCTTTTAAGCTATAATATAAATAGTTATAATAGTTTTTCTAAATAAAAGAAGGGTACAAAGCTAGCTTTGTACCCTTCTTTTATTTAGAAAATTTAGACTTATGCCAATATACAAAGAAAGATTCCTTATTTTTGCTATAAGTACAATACTCAGCTAAATAACAAATAACATTCTTTATCCGTTTATATGAACATTAAAGCAATTCCTTTACCCTACATACCAGCATATGATAGTACAATAGCTATAATAGTTCTGTCTTGTTTTTTAATAAGCTGCTTTCTAGTAGCACAAAACAAAAAGTTTTTATTAGAGCTAGGAAGTAATTTTAAAAGTCATAAAAACCATATAAGTGCTTTTTCTACTAAAACAAATACTGAAATTAGTAGCTTACTATTACTTATCATACAAACCTGCATTATGGTTGGTGTAATTGCTTTTATACTAGCTGTATCCTACGATAGCGAAATAGTTAAAAGCTACTCTTCAGCATATATTATAGGGGTTACCACAATTGTAGCTATTGTATATTTATTAGTAAAATGGATAGTATATTCTTTCATAGGATGGACTTTCGATGAAAAACAATTAACATCTATTTGGCTAGAATCATATGCCACAATTATCTATTACTCAGGGCCAATACTATACCCTATTGTTCTATTTGTTATTTTTTCTACAACACCAATCGAAATTATTATTTATCTATCAATAGCATTTGTCATCATTGTAAAAATAATAATGTTATATAAGTGGATAAAACTTTTTTCAAAAAATATATATGGTCATATCCTTTTAATTTTGTACTTTTGTGCCCTAGAAATTATACCATGTATTTTGATATACAGCTGTATAATAAATTATATAAATGTTTTAACCATAAATATTTAGAACATTGAAAATCAAGAAAGTACTCGTGTCGCAGCCTAAGC
>JASLCG010000134.1 GCA_030151885.1 Bacteroides sp. | reverse complement strand
TATCTTGGACAGGAATATTGGGCATAAAGGAGAGTATCCTTAAGGAATCAATATCACCAGTAATTTTGTATTTTTCATTATCAAGATTATACCTTGCTTCTAAATTTACAGCACCCTTACCTTCATTGAACTCTACAGCAGAATAAATATCGCTAGCATTCAAAGCTAACATTCCTCTTAGAACCATACCTTTAGGTAATAAGACTGATCCGTCATCAGACAACCAGTCATTAAATCGAGTTATATCATAAAAATCTCCTAGAATATCAAGTTGCCCTTGCCTTTTACTTTTATTATTTACATCTAATATTGCCCCAACTACAGAAAAGTTAAAAGCATCCTCTAATTCAATATGGAAGTCCTCAATATCAACTCTATTACTATTGCCTTTCATATGAATTTCTCCAGATACAGGACCCCATGTCTCAAAATTACCTTTCTCAATTTTAACTCCCAACACTGTAGCTACCTCTTTCAAGCTGATGCGCATATCTACATCAACCACACTATTTATTTTGGAGTCTTCAATGTCTATTGGAAACTTCAGATCTGCCCTTAATAAGGAGTAAGGTGTTTGAATTACTGCCTTATCAAGTGCTATAAAATCTTCTGTCATTTTAAATTGAGTACTCATTCGATTTATACTTAGCCCTGATTTCTCATAAAAAGTTAAATTTTTCAATTTAGCTTGAGTAATATCATTGGAGTACAAAATTGAATCAACACTTAAACTTAAATCTGAGATTTGAATATTAGATGGATCAAAGCCTTTACTCATACTACCTACCCCACTTCTATATATTATTGCAGAATTTTCAACATTGAAGTTCTCGACGGTATATGTTTCACTCTTTAGATCGACTAACGTATTTAATATTTCAGAATTTGCAACATTAGTTATTAGACTCAACGAGTCATTAGGCATCTCTAAGTTAAAATTGAGCTGCTTTAATAAAACTTTTTCAATGTCTATTTTCCAATCAAGAGGCTCACTAGACTCTTCTTCAACATCTTTTTCTGTTGGTAATAACAAAAGTTTTAAATCGGATTTCTCTAACAATAAGTGATTAATTTTCATTGTATTGTTATTTAAATCAACTCCCCTAGACACTAAGTCTGCTTGTCCAATATTTCCAACTAATTCAACTCCATTGATTAACTGCTTTGTATTCATTTTTGCATTAATCAAAGAGAGCTTATCCACCTCAAGCTTTCCTCTAAATAAAGGAAGAGCCTGTGCACTCACCTCAAATCTATCTAATGAAAGTAAAGTATCTACATCATCTACAACTTTAACATTGCGGACTACTAAGTTTAATGGAAAATATAAATTTACTCGTCCTATAGAAATATCTAGTCCAGTAGCTTCTGAAGCATAAGAGGATGCCTCTTTTTGAATAAGGTTTTGCACTGAGGGTAAATAGAGACATATCGCTATTAATAATAACAATATAATAGGAGTTAAGAATATGATTAATATGCGCTTAATCCACTTCTTCTTCATAGAGACTTTTCTTCTAATTAATTATCTAACATTATGGCATTACCATTGATGCTATAAGTAAGTCTTAAGTTTAGCTCAAATATTCTTTAGCATCAAGTACTAAGTTAGAAATTTCTTGTTGTATAAATACTACTTTATCCTTACATTCTTCGAACGTATAATCAATTATCTTTTTATCTAAGAAAACTAATGCATTACATATTTCATCCTGATGTAACATTTTAATAACAGGAATCATTTTATGTGCTGTTTTAGCAATTAGTTCAAGGTCATTATTAGCCATACCTTTTGATAGAATCTGTAAATTCTTTTCAAACTCAGCTATAAACGAAGCGACTATTTCCCTCTCTTCTACAGCATCTCCACCTGCAAATGCAAATAAAGGAGCTAATTGATGTTTGTTATCTGCAATATTTGAATTAAAATCTTCTATATCGTTCACAATAAAAAGACCTTTTTCAATACAATCAAGAACCTTTGCTACATCTTTTGCTGTAAAGGGTTTTTTTAAAACTCCTACAAATCCAGACTCCAACAACTTAGACTGATCTATTTGTTCTTGTGCAGATACTGCCAGCATTGGAACATTATTATAAGAAGATTTATTGCTATTTTTCAATAAACAGGCCAAATCATAGCCTGTTATTTCTGGCATTTGAATATCCGTAATTAACAACGAAAAGTCGGTATTATCTAATGCTTCCAATAATGAGTTTAGCGTGTTACAAGTTGTTACTTTTGCACCATCTTTCTCTAAAACAGCCTTCGTCAGTTTAAGCTGTAAATTATCATCATCCATGACTATAATTTTATAGTTAGATAAGCAACTAGAATCATACCTGTCTTTTATTAATGCCTGATTTTGATTAGTCAACTTTTCTCCTACTTCATAAGGTAGAACGACAGTGAAGGTGGTTCCTTTATCAATTACACTATCTACACGAATAAGCCCATTCATAGCTTGAACTATTTTAGAGACAATAGATAAACCCAAGCCAAAGCCCTCTTTACCTTGTGCACTAGGTAACCTAGTAAACTCATTAAAGATTCTTAGCTTATCATCTTCATTCATACCTCTTCCAGTATCTTTGACAATCAGAATAAGTCTTTCTCCATCTATCTTAACACGCAGATTTACACTACCATTATCAGTAAATTTTAAAGCATTTGATAAAAGATTGTTCAAAACTTGCTTGATTCTATTTTCATCGGCCTTAATCCAAATATCTAAATCTTCATCTATATAGTTTGCAGATAACTCTAATGACTTTTTATTATATAGAGGGGTAAAAGACTCTAATATCTCCTCTATGAATACCTTTAAATGAAAGGACTCTTTTCGTAACTCAACTTTATTCAAGTCTAGAAGATGGTAATCTAATAAATCTTGAATCAGTCTCAGAATATGATCAGACGCAATATCTATACTTGAAAGATACTCAATCTGATTAGGGCTTAGACTAGTTAAATGTAAAAGTTCTGAATACCCCATTATAGTTCCTACAGGAGCTTTAATATCATGAGTTATTGTCAACATTAATTTTTCACGAGCACGTAGTAATTCGGCAGAACGCTTATTTGCTTGTTCTAATTTTCTTCTATATAAATTAGATTTATTTATATCACGTAGTAGTAAAGATGAGAATACAATAATAAGTATAATTGAGGCTATTGCAACACCTCCAATCCACTGAATAGCACTTTTTCGATCAAGGTTACTCCTCTCTACCTGATCTAACAAATTATTGAGCTGAGCTTTCTCATAACTGTTAATAATGGAGTCTATTTGATGAGTTATTTGTGTATTAAGCTGTTTAAGCTCGTTCGTTTGCTGCTGTCTTTTTTGAAATGCTATTCTTTCTTTCCTTAGCTTCTGCTGTAGTTTTTCTAATGTATCTCTATTTAAACCTGTATCATATACAGTATCTATCATTGTTTCTACACGTGTTTTTACTTCAACAGTATTATCTTCTTCAGGAATAAAAGCTTCTACTAAACGCTCTAACAACCGTTTCCCTTTTTCTTTTGAAACGATAGTATCACTTGTTGTTATTATTTTTTTCTGAATAACAGGAGAATCGGTTGTTTCAGACAGATAATTTTCAAGCTCTTGACTAGATTTTATAAAATTCGAGTTTAAGTCTCCAATAGACTGTATTAAGTCTAATATTCTATGGTCCTTCTCTTCTATTAAAGACACTATACTATCTGTTTGAAACTGTGAACTTTGGTCAATAGTAGTATAGCTTCTAACTTTCTGATAAATAGAAAATAAAATGACTAATAGTAACATTAAGAATATTACATAACTTACAATTAGTTTAACCTTAATATGAGGAGAAGGACTTGACATATATTTATTCTTTTACATTGACTTTATATTTAAATCTTAACCATAATAAGATACCACAAGTTGTTAAACCTATCGGTAAAGCCATCCAAATACCAACAATACCTAAGTCAAAAACAAAACCAAACAAATATCCAATTGGTAATGATACTATGAAATATGATATAAATGCAATAATCATCATAGGTTTAACATCTGCAATACCACGTAAAGCATTTGCGTAATTTATTTGTAATGCATCTCCAAACTGATAGATAATAAGAGGGAACATTAAAGCTAATACCATTTGTTCAATTTCGAACTGTCCTTCTTGACCAAACCAGGTTGTGTAATTATATCTTAAAGCAAATACAATTCCAGACAAAACTAATGCAATTAATAATGTTAGATGGAACCCATAAGTAGCAGTTTCCTTTATACATTTATAGTTGTTATTACTTTTGAAGTTACTTACTCGTACAGCTACAGCTGCTCCCATTCCATAATAAACCATAAAGGTAGCAGTAGATACTGTAATAACTATTTGGTGGGCGGCCAGTGCTTCATGACCAAGCCATCCTACCATAACAGCACTTAAACTAAAACTAGCAGTTTCAAGCCCCATTTGAATAGCAACAGGCCAGCCTAAATTATTTAATCTAGCTACCAAAGCTTTTGATACACGAGAACGATAAAATCCTATCTTATAGCGTAAGTATCTATTTGAAAAGAAAAACACTAAAGCAAAAACAATAACCATCAGAATACGAGAGGTTAAAGTACTAATACCAGCACCTATCAATCCTAGTTCAGGACAGCCAAATTTCCCATAAATTAGCATGTAGTTCCCAATAATATTTAGAGAGTTACCCCCTATTAATATCCACATCCCCATTTTAGTATCAGTTATCCCATCAGCAAATTGCTTAAATGCATTAAACAAAACAACAAAAGGTAAAGAACCTAATAAGATTAAAAAATAAGGTTTTATTAAATACATTAACTCATCTGGCTGACCTAAATGTTCTACATTTAAATAGAGTATCCCCATTATAACAGACAGCATAATACCTACCATCAAATTAGAGACCAAGCTAGCCTTTAATGAACTTCCTATTTCATCAAACTTTTTCTGACCAAATAATCTACCTACTACTGGTGTCAAACCATAACTAAATCCAGTTCCAAATATAATAGGTAAATTGAAAACGTTATTAACAAAACCCACCGCCGACAGCTCCTCTTTACTATGCCAAGATATCATCAAAGTATCTGCAAATCCTAACACAATAATTCCTAACTGACCAATAATAATCGGAATTCCTAAATATAATAATGCTTTATAATGTTCTTTCTTTGTAATATTATCCATAAGATATTCTATCTTTAATTTTTCTTTCTATAATATAATGTGGAACAATTTTCCTTTATAAAAGCGGACTTTGCTACTTTTTGCAAATGAGCCGAACTAATAGATTTATAATTACTTACCTCCCTATCAATATCTGTTACATCGCCCAATAATTCGAACCAAGCCATATTAGTAGCAACATTTAAATAATTGATGTGATTGAATATATAGTTTGATTCAAACTTATTTTTCACTTTTTCGAGTTCTAATTCATTAACCCGTGTATTCTTAATAAACTCAAGTTCTTCCCAAACAGCACACTCAGCCTCTTCTAAAGTTATTCCTGGATATGGCTTTCCATGTATTTGAAAAAGGCCAGCATCAATAGATCCAGATATGTATGCATCAATATCAGTAAAAATCTTTTTTTCTTTAATCAAGTTTTGATGAAATCTACTAGATGTTCCATTACTTAATACATCTGATAGGATATCATATGCATAGTAATCTCTATTTTTTCTATCACACATATGGAATGCCATAAATAATGCATCGACTGGTACATCTCGAAATACTTCCTTCCTTTTTTCTTTTAATTGCTTAGGCTCAATTATAGGTTTGCGAATATACTTTTCTCCCGCAGGTATTGGTCCAAACCATTTTTGAGCCAACTCTACAGTTCGCTCAAAAGAGATATGACCAGTAACAGAGAGTATCAAGTTATTAGGGTTATAGAACTTATGATGAAATGCTCTAACATCATCTGTAGATGCATTCTGTATTTGCTCTAAATTACGCCCAATAGTAGGCCAACGATATGGATGCACATCATAAGCCATTTCTCTAACTAAATGTGCTACATCTCCATAAGGAGGATTTAAACTTCTTTGTTTAAACTCCTCACAAACAACACCTTTCTGTACTTCTATTTTTTTATCATCTAATAATAGTTCATTAAGCCGATCTGATTCTAACCAAAATCCCAACTCTACATTTTGATGTGGTATTGTCAAGTAGTAGTTTGTTAAATCATTGTTAGTCCATGCATTGTTTTCACCACCTGCATTTTGCAGAGGAATATCATAACTCGGAACATTGGCAGATCCACTAAACATTAAGTGCTCAAAGAGATGTGCAAAACCTGTTTTTGTAGGATCCTCATCCTTAGCTCCGACATTATACAGTAGATTTAAGGCTACCATTTGGGTAGCCTTATCTTCTAAATGAACTATTCGAAGCCCATTAGACAATTCTTTTTTATTAATTTTAGACATATCTAAGATTACTCCAATATAGTAGCTTTAATAATTTTCACATCCTCATTAGGTCTATCATTACGATCTGTTGCTACCATCTGTATTTTATCAACAATATCTAATCCTTCAACAACTTCACCAAATACTGTATACTGATTATCTAAGTGAGGTGTTCCACCAACAGATGTATATGCCTCTATTTGCTCGGGAGTAAATTTAAAATCAGGAGTTTTTGCTGCTAGCTCTTCTGCCTGCTCAATTAACTTCTCTTGCAAGTCCATAAGACCCTCTTCATCTTGAGCTTTACGAAGTTTGTATATTTCCTTCATATGTTCTTGAGCTAAAGTAGCAAAAGCATTATTGACTTTAGCTGAATTCATCTGAGATTCAAAATCAAGAATAGAAGACTCCGTATATTTATTTCCTGTAACAATATAGAATTGGCAGCCAGATGAACGTTTCTCTGGGTTCACTTGATCTCCTTGACGTGCTGCAGATAATACTCCTTTTTTGTGAAAGTGTTTTGGATATACAAATTCTGCAGGTACAGTATAGCCAACATCACCCGAACCTAACATTTTACCTTTAGGTGCATCTTTAGATTCAGGGTCTCCTGCCTGTATCATAAAATCTTTTATTACACGATGAAATAGCGTTCCTTCATAAGTTCCATCTTGTACTAACTTTATGAAATTTTCCTTGTGCAAAGGAGTATCATCATATAGTTTAACAACAATATCACCAGCAGTTGTTTCTATCTTTACCTTAACCTCATTCATATCTTTAATATTTGTTTTACAACTTGTTATAACTAATAATAATATAGCCACATAGGGCAAAATTGAAGTCCTTTTCATAAGTATCAAATTTAGTTGTGCAAATTTACAATTTTATGAGTTATAAACCTTTTCTTATAGCAGCTATTTGTTCTTTTTTAAATAGTTAATACTCCAATTCTGTGCTCATTTATTCCATTAATTAAGCTTCTTATGCTATAACTAAGAAAAAAGCAACTAACTTTGTATTCCTAAGAAACTATTCTAGAACTATTATGAAGTCTATTTTAATTGTTGAAGATGATATTACTTTTGGCTTAATGCTACAGAAATGGTTAAGTAGAAATAACTTTACCGTTAATAGTGTAAGCTCAATTAGTGATGCTAAAAAGAATATTGAAAAAAATAGATACGACCTTATTTTATCCGATTTAAGACTTCCTGACGAAGAGGGAGTAGACCTGCTCCAATGGATGAATAAGCTTGGTATTAGTACGCCTCTAATAATGATGACTAGTTATGCAGATATTCAATCAGCAGTAAGAACAATGAAGCTTGGCGCTTTTGATTATATTGCAAAACCTTTCCATCCAGATGATTTGCTTAGTAAAATAAACGAGGCACTACTACAACCTAAGAACTCTCTCAATACAGCAAACTCTGAGAAAAAAATTCTTACAGAGAAAACTAATGAAGAATATATTGAAGGCGATAGTGAAGCAGCAAAACAGCTATATAAGTTTGTCAAGTTAGTGGCACCAACAAATATGTCTGTTCTTATACAAGGTGCTAGCGGAACTGGCAAAGAACATATTGCAAAGAGTATTCATAATTTAAGTAAACGATCTGATAAAGCCTTTATTGCCATAGATTGTGGTGCAATACCAAAAGAACTAGCAGCTTCCGAGTTTTTCGGGCATGTTAAAGGAGCTTTTACAGGTGCTTTGGAAGATAAAAAGGGAGCTTTTATAGCAGCCAATGGTGGAACTATATTTCTTGACGAAATTGGAAACCTCAATTATAATACACAGATACAATTATTAAGAGCACTGCAAGAAAGAATTATTAGACCCATAGGAAGCAATACTGCAACACAAGTAGATATTAGATTAATAGCTGCCACAAATGAAGATTTAAGTCAAGCTATCGCAGATGGTTTATTTAGAGAAGATCTTTATCATCGCATCAATGAATTTACTATACATGTACCAAGCTTAAGCGAAAGGAAAGAAGATATTCCTCTTTTTGCTAATCTTTTTTTAAAACAGGCAAATAGAGAGTTAAATAAGAAAGTAGAAGGATACTCTGAAGAGGCATTACTAGTATTGACCAGTTACAATTGGCCTGGAAATGTTAGACAACTTAAAAACATAATACGTAAAGCAACGTTATTAGCTCAAACAAATACTATTGAATTATCTGATTTTGAGAGTGATTTAGTAGGTAATAAAGCAAATACTATTGAGACAAATATTACAAGTAATATTTCTTCTGGAACCTCTATTGAACTATATGATGAACAAGATGAAAAGCAAAAAATACTTGTAGCATTAAAAATGACAAACAACAACAAGAGTAAAGCTGCTAAACTATTAAAGATAGACAGAAAGACTTTATATAATAAATTGAAACTTTACGATATAGAACTATAAAGAAAAGCCTGGATACTTAACTAAGATCCAGGCTTTTTATATTTTACTATTATAGTATAGTAAAGCTATTCCATAAGTTATCTGAAGGCAAAGGCGCTTCAAAAAACAACTCTTCTTTTGATACAGGATGTACTAAAGACAAGAACCGTGCATGAAGACTAATACTACCATCAGGATTAGATCTAGGGAACCCATACTTCAAATCTCCTTTTATAGGACAACCTATTTTAGATAGTTGAGTTCTTATTTGATGATGTCTACCTGTTAGTAAATTAACTTCTAGCAAAAAATAATTATCAGATTCACCTATTAATTTATACTCTAATTCAGCTTTCTTACCAGCAGCTTTAGGCCTATCGTAAGCATAGCTTTTATTTTGTTTTTCATTACGAACTAAGTAATGAGTTAATTTACCAATTGGTTGTTCTGGTTTATTCTTTACTATAGCCCAATACCTTTTATTTACCGTACCCTCTCGAAACATCTCATTTAGGCGCGATAGAGCTTTACTGGTCTTAGCGAAAACTATAACTCCACTAACAGGTCTATCTAAACGATGAACCACGCCAATAAATACATTTCCAGGTTTGTTGTATTTTTCTTTTATATACTCTTTAACCTGGTCTGCTAAGGTTTTATCACCAGTTTTATCTCCTTGGACAATTTCAGAACTAGCTTTATTTACAACTATAATATGATTATCTTCATAAATAACTTCCATACTGATTACATGTTCATACCACCACAGCAGTGAATAACTTGACCAGTAACATAAGAAGATAGATCAGAAGCTAGGAATGTAGCAACATTAGCAACATCTTCTGGTGTGCCACCTCGGCGTAAAGGTATTTGAGACTCCCATTGTTTTCTTACATCTTCTGGCAGTGCATCAGTCATATCAGTTACAATAAATCCAGGAGCAATAGCATTAGCACGGATTCCACGAGAACCAATCTCTTTAGCTACAGATTTAGCTAATCCAATCATACCCGCCTTAGAAGCCGAGTAGTTAGATTGACCTGCATTACCAGAAACACCTACAACAGATGCCATATTAATAATATTTCCAGAGCGCTGTCTCATCATAATAGGAGTACAAGCGTGTATAAAGTTAAATGCAGACTTCAAGTTTACATTTATAACCATATCCCACTGTTGCTCTGACATACGCATCATTAATCCATCACGAGTAATACCCGCATTATTAACTAAGATATCAATTGTTCCAAAATCTTCTTTTATTTGAGCTACAACTTTAGCTGTATCTTCAAAGTCAGCAGCATTTGAAGCATATCCTTTAGCTTTAACACCAAAAGCTTCAATCTCTTTTATTGTATTTTCTGCGTTCTCATCAATTTTCAAATCAGTAAATGCAATATTAGCACCTTCTGATGCAAATTTCAAAGCGATTGCTTTACCAATTCCACGAGCTGCACCTGTTATTAGTGCATTTTTTCCGTTTAATAATCCCATAATAATTATTATTTAAATAGATTTTTTATTACAACCTAAAGCACCAAATATTATATTAGCAATATATTGATTTCGGGTCCTATAGTCTATTTTTGCTCCTATTTGACCTCGAATAAATGGTACTTCAATTCCTTTCAAACAATAGTGTACTATTGAAGCAGTCATTCCTACATCATCAATATCAAATACACCTTGTTCTTTTCCTTCTTGTAGGATGTTTTTTAAAATATTTATCTCTTTTCGGTCAAACTTTTTTCTGACTTGTTCTACTTTCCAAATATCTCTAAAAAAGCTTGCACGAAGTGTTCCATTACGAAAGACAACTTCTTTTACAGCCTCTAATCGTACATAAATAATCTCTACAATTTTCTGATCTGGAGTTATATCTTTTTCTGATACATATTTCAGTTTTTCTGAAAGAGTATCAAGTTCAGACTTAACGACAGCCAAATAAACTTCGTCCTTATTTTTGAAATAAGTGTAAAGTGTACGCCTTCCTTTCTTGGATGCTTTGGCAATATCATTCATTGTAGTATTCTCAATACCATCTTTAGCAAAGAGTTGCCTTGCTACATCCACGATTCTATCTCTTGTTTTAGAAATTCCCATACTAGAAATTATTGCACAATTACCTATAAGATGAGTAAAATTACTTTATTTATTAGAAGCTAACAAATAAAGATTAGTTAGAAAATACAAAGAACGTAATATTTTTCTTTAAATATGGGTTAAAAGCCAGATATCTAATCTATAAAAAATAAAAAACAGCCAATTTGAAAATTATTTAAGAATATGTTTGGTTAGTTAGATAAGAAGCCCTATATTTGCACTCACAATGATCGCGGAGTGGAGCAGTTGGTAGCTCGTTGGGCTCATAA
>JASLCG010000120.1 GCA_030151885.1 Bacteroides sp. | reverse complement strand
CTAAAGCTCCTCCAATTGCAACAGATGGTGAGATAAACTTTCCAACTAAAGGTAGTACCGTGAAATCTGTAGTTTTGATTTTACTACCAGCATCATTGTATTCTTTTTCACTACCAATAGATATATTACCACCTGCAAACCATACACCTTTTAATCCTTGTGCGTTTGCACTAACTCCTGTAAATAATGCTGCAATAAATGCAACTAAAAATAACTTTCTCATAATTAAAGTTTTAAATTTATATTATTTTAATGTCTTTTGTTTTGACATCTGTGCCAATATAAACTTAATCTTTAACATAAGTATACAAAAAGCTTATTATTTTTAGTATTTAACATTTAAGACATCAATGTTATAATTTGAGCTACTATAATAAAGATATTATTGTTTACTTAAAGAACTTACTCTGTTAGTAAGTATATTATTAATCAGAAAATCAGTTATTTTAAAAGATAAGTTTTAGTATAGTTAAGCTATTGTCTGCTTAGTTTATTTTTATCAATCATCTGTTTATCTTGTAACTTCAAATTGGTTTTATAAAAATGGATAGGGTTGTCGTGATCTCCTAAGTACATTCTTACACCTGGTTGAAAACTAGGGCTAACAATAGATTTTTCTTTATTTAAATATTTAGTTTCAATACTAGCCATATTTAAAAAAGTGTGGAATACAGTATTACTAGCCATAGGTGTGCTAACATTCTGTTGAGCCGATTTAAACTTTTCAGGATAGTTGTTTATATATTTATCAGAAAACCACATAACCATAGGGACCCTTAATTGATAGTAAGTAGGATTTGGAGATGCGTGTAAGAAGCGTTCTCGTTCATCATCCATAATATCTTCGCCATGATCAGAAATGAATAGATAAGAGCTACATCTATTACTCTCTTTTAATATGTTACCTATCTCATTAAGGAAAAAATCAGTGTATAGTATACTATTGTCGTAAGCATTAACCATACGTTGACGATTGTTTTTATCTATACTTATAAAATTATCAGGTGTGTATTTTGCGTACTCCCTAGGATATCTTTCTCCATAAAAAAAATGTGAACCATAGGTATGCATAACTATTAATAAATCATTTGTTGCAGCTTCTATATAGAACTTTAACCTATCTAATAATACTTCATCAAAATTGTTTTTCGACGAACTATTAGATCTATGATATTCCCTGTAATTAGCCTCTCTGCTAAAGTATTCAATAAAAGATCCATTTTTAGCTTGGTTTGATAGGTACACTGTTGTGAAGCCAGCCTCCTCAAAAGCCGTAATTATACTTTTTTGTTGATAAATACAGTTGTAATTTTCTGCTGAAGCTCCAGATAGGAGTATTGACACGCTCTTATGTGTTGTATTAGACTGTGTCATAATGTCGTTGCAGTAAAGAATATTAGGGTCTCTGTTTAAAAGAGGATTGGTATCACGTTCATACCCATATAAGCCCCAATTATCGGCTCTAGAAGTTTCTCCAATAATTAGAATATACACTTCTGGCTCTTGTTTCGCTTTTACTTTTCTACTAGCTTCAAAAGTGAAGTCTTTAGATGTTTTTGGGTAGTTCTTGACTTTTATATATTTATTAATGGCAAAAGTCATATTATAGAATACATTAACAGGATAAATGTTTTCATGAAGTAGAAAGCGATTAGTATTAATATCTTTTCCTGTAATGAAGAGAGGTATAGATATAATTGCTAATAGGCCTCCAATGATACAATTCGTTTTACGAAATTTTATTTTGTAGTATATTTTTCTTCTATAAGATATAATTACTAAGATGATAACTATAATATATAGTAAACATACGGCAATTGTAGGAAGAAGAATGCTACTTAATAATTCACCAGCTTCTGATGCATTAGTGGTTACTAAGTTTAAAAACATATCTACAGCTAACACATCTTCTTTGAATAATGAAAAAACCACTAACTGGAATGCATGAAAAAAGAACATGGGTAGAAAGACAATTTGTATTAATCCCACACGTTTTAAAAGAGATAGTGAAATAAAGAGGAAAGCAGATGGTATTGTAATAAGTGCTAACCTTCCACTTAAATTAAATGGTTCGGTAATAAAAAGAAAGATGCTAGGAATTAGGTTTATAAAAAGAAAGATATAAAACAGCTCTTTATCTCCAGAGAGTTTATCTATTAATTTGGTCAAAAATTTCTTCATATTTTCAGTTATTCAGTGTGTAAGTTTTACTCTTGTATTTTAGGAATAAAACATGGTCGAAAACTCTGGACACATAGCTTACAAAGATATTAGTATTAATTTATTATATAATCAATACTTGTCTTAATGATTATGAAAAAAAACAAATGAATTAGATTAATAGTTCTCTGATATGATAGTTTTAAACTAATAATGGTGTTGCAATTTGATAGTATATAATTGATTATAAGTAATATAATGGTCGAACAATATGAATAGAGCACTGACTATTAGTGGCCAGTGCTCTATGTAATTATTTAAACATATCTTCAAAATTGAAGTCTTTTCTTCCTGGAAGAATAAGGTTAAGCATTACTCCAATTATTGAAGCTAGAGCCATTCCTTCGAGTGAAAATAGATCACCAACATGGATAGCTGCACCACCTATACCTATAACTAATATAACAGATGAAATAATAAGATTCCTTTTACGACTAAAATCTACTTTGTTCTCTACAACCATACGCAACCCACTTGATGCGATTATACCAAATAAGAGAATAGAAACACCACCCATTACTGGTGCTGGTATAGTTGTTAATAAAGCAGCAATTTTACCACAGAATCCAAAAAGTATTGCAAATATTGACGCTCCTATAAATAAATATATACTATAAGCTCTTGTAATGGCTAATACTCCTATATTTTCTCCATAAGTAGTATTAGGAGGTCCACCAACTAATGAGGCTAAAATAGTTGCAATTCCGTCTCCCATCATAGAGTGGTCTAGTCCGGGGTCTTTTAGCAAATCTTTATTTATAACTTTACTTAATACTAATTGATGGCCTATATGTTCTGCTATTGGTACAATGGCTACAGGAACCATCAGTAGTACTACCTTCCAGCTAAATTGGGGTGTGTAGTTTATAAAAGGGATTTGAAATGGAGGAATTGCAAACCACTCTGCTTCAATAATAGGTTGAGTATCTACAATACCTGCACATAGAGCTGTTAGGTAACCAATTATAATGCCAATTAGAACAGGAATAACGCTTAAAAAACCCCTTGTGAAAATTGCTGTAATAACAGTAGCAGAAAGAGTTATAAGTCCGATAGTAACGTAAGTAACATCATATATACCTTCATTATTCGTAATCATTCCTACGGCAGTAGAGGCTAATCCTAAACCAATAACCATGATTACTGGGCCTACTACAACTGGTGGAAGAAGTTTCATAAGCCACTTTGTTCCCGATTTAGCAATTATAAGTGCTACAATGGCATATGTTACACCAACAATAAAGCTTCCTACTAAAAAACTTCCTACGCCTACGCCGCTACCTGGAGTCTGTTCTAAAAGCTTAACAGCAATAATAGGATTTATAAAGGCAAATGAGGATCCTAGATAAGAAGGAACTTTACCTTTGGTTATCAGTATAAAGGCAATAGTACCAATACCACTCGATACAAGTGCTACTGCAGGACTAATACCTGTTAATGTTGGTACAAGAACCGTAGCACCAAACATGGCAAATAAATGCTGAATACTTAATAAAAGCCATTGCATAAATTGTGGCTTTTCATTAACAGCTAATACAACTTTTTTTTCGTCGTTAGTTTTCATTCAAGTGTAATTTTGAGCATAAAAAAACCGATAACATTTGTTATCGGTTGAAAATAAATATAGTAATTAATAAATAATAAGCTGATAATAAAGCCATAAAAGGAATCAAATTAATTGCTTTAAATTGATTGCCAAAGTCTGTACAGCTTTTTTGAATAATAAGATGAATCGGGTTCATTATAATAGATTATTCTGTTTTAAACTGTATGCAAATATACACTCTTTTTACGGTATAAAGTCTATATAAAGAGCTGTTTTTCTTATATATTTAACTATTGGTTTGATTTGTAAATGTTTACATAATCGTTTTTAGAAAAGATTATTCATTAATAAGTGTGCAAAATTGTGTGTATATCATTGAATATTTCGGATATTTATATAATATAAAGAATTGTACATTTAGTCTAAAAATTACAGTATGGAACTAGTATTTAATATTTGGTTTATAATAAGTTTAAAGAATTCACATTCTCAAAAGATGCATATTAAACCTTACTTTATTGATGGAGAAGATAATGTTAAGTTTGATTTATTATCCAAACTGGCTGAAGGTGATTATTTGTCTGTCGAATCTATTAATTTTTTTGAAGATTGTATGACTAAAGAGTTAAGCTTATCACTCTTTGATGAGTTCGGTTTACATCAGGAGAGAATAGATGAGTTTATAGATACAAATTTAAACTATTTAGTAGAGCATTGTTTGAAAGAGATTAGCAACTATCTGCCGAAGGAAGTTTACAAAGAGTATAAGAATAAGCTAGTTACGAATCCACTATTTGTATGCACCTTATTAATGGAAAACCAAGAAGGAGAAATGAGACCTTTTACAACCGAAAGTAATAGGAAATGGTGCTTTAGCGAGGCGCAAAAATATTTAAAGTCAAATTGAAATGGTAATACAACAGAAAATAATTTTACCAGAATATGATCGAGGGATCCATCTTATAACAGACGAAATTTTTCATGAATTGAAGGTCTTACCTAAGGTTGGTCTTTTACATTTATTTATACAACATACTTCAGCAGCCTTAACTATTAATGAAAATGCTGATCCTGATGTAAGGTTAGATTTGAATTATATATTTAATAAATTAGTTGCAGAAAAAGATCCAAATTACACCCACACTATAGAAGGTATAGATGATATGCCTGCTCATGCAAAGGCATGTTTGGTTGGATTCGATATCTCCATTCCAATAACAGATTATAGATTGAATCTAGGAGTATGGCAAGGAATATATCTTTGTGAGTTTAGAAACTCTGGAGGTAAAAGAAAGATTGTTGCAACTATTATGGGCGAGTAATCTTATAGATTCTCATAATGAGCAAGATATGTTAATAAAAGACTGCCGAGAGTTATTTATTTAATTCTCGGCAGTAGCTAAAATTATTTCATTAATTATAGATGTTTCACTTGCTAAACGGTTCAACAATATTAAATTGAGTTATAAGCATGGAGAGAATGGTTAGTATTGCAAAGAAAATTATAAAATAAACTAAAAACTTACCTCCAAATACTTTATAACTTCCATTAGGAAATTTTTCTCTTGATTTGAGCACCATTAATGCAGGTACAATAATAGACCATATTGCTGCTGCAAAACCAACATAACCTATTGCTTTTACAAAACCATAAGGAAATATCATAGCACAAACTAGAGGTGGTAAAAATGTGATTAATGCTGTTTTAAAGCGTCCTATTTTTGTGTTCTTTATATTGAATAGATCTGCTAAGTAATCAAAAAGACCTAAAGATGCTCCTAAAAAAGAGCTGATTATAGCTACATAAGTGAAAAAGTCAATTAAATCTCCCATCATGGGTATAGATACAAAGTGATTAATTTTTTCAATCATCATTCTAACTTCATCATTAGCCCCGTGTATTGAAAGAAACTCAGCTCTAGGAAGATTACCTTGTACAGAGGTTAGCCACAAAGTGTACACTACAAATGCTATAATAGAGCCCCATATAATTGATTTTTGAATTTTTTTGCCATCTCTATTGTAGTAAAGAGTGATACTTGGAGCCGTGCCATGAAAGCAAAATGATGTAACACATACAGGCAAAGCATAAAAAATATATCGCCAATAATTAGTCTCTTCACTTCCTCCTATAACTTGATTTGATAAGTAGTCGAAGTTTATGTTTTTTAATAGACCCATAGACATTCCTACGAAGCTTAAAACCATTGCTATAATAAGAACTGTTGATAGTCTATCAATAGCTTTGGTTGATATCCATACGCAAACAGCTAAGATCAAACAAAATAATAATCCACCTACTTGATTCGGTAAGTTTAATATGCCTAAAT
Organism: Bacteroides sp.; assembly: GCA_030151885.1. Lineage (GTDB taxonomy): Bacteria > Bacteroidota > Bacteroidia > Bacteroidales > Bacteroidaceae > Bacteroides_E. Next base: position 677 of record JASLCG010000120.1, on the reverse strand, counting down.
TTATCTCTAAAAGTTCATTAGTGATACTTCCTCCTACGGTAATATATGCATATACTAAGGTATATAAAACGAATGTTATAGTTATCCCGGTTATAAGATTCCATTTTTTACCAAGTAAATCTTTTACCATTGTATCAAAACTAGCTCCTTGGGGATAGTGAATATTTGCTTCTACTAACATTAGACCAGAACAAGTCATACAGAACCAAGAATAAATAAGGATAAGTAGAGAGCGATAAAACCATATACCAGATGTTGCAATAGGAATGGCAATCATTCCTCCACCAATTAATGTACCAGCAATAATCATTGTTCCTCCGAGTAGTGAAGGTAACTTCTTTTCATTTTTCTTGTTCTGTGTCATTATTCTTAAATTCTTTATTAATGAGATGCAAAAGTACTTTATTTTATAGGTATATACAACCATCTTGTTTTTAAAGATATTATGTACTAGTTAAGTCTGTTATATATAAGAGCGATGAAAATAAGTGTAGTCTATATTAAGCTAAAATTTTAGCTTAATATAAAATGATGGAATGCTGTATAATGTTGTTTAAAAGTGTATTATATCATTTGTAAATCAGTTACATATACTTTAAAACCTGAAAAATTAAGAAGTATATCAGTTTTGTCTTGACGTTTACTCCTTAAAATCCCTCTTGTTTGGCGATTTAAAT
>JASLCG010000137.1 GCA_030151885.1 Bacteroides sp. | reverse complement strand
AACTAACACACCGTTTTTGTGTCAATCTCTCTCGATTGCGTTGCAAAGGTAGCTAATAATTTCATATCTGCAATAGTTTATAAAAAATATTTTAGTGGTTTTACTGTGTGCTTCTTTTAACTATTTGGTAATAAGAATAGTTATGTTGTAAAATATTTTAGATAATTTCTAACAGTTGTTTCCAGGTGTGTTTGAAAAAGTTCTTACATTCGTATTTGTATAATATAGCGTTATGAAAAAAGACAACTTACTGATTGAAAAAAGAAGAATGTGCATTGAGCAGTCCATTAAGGTGCGTACTTACGATGTAGATTATATGCAAATAGTGAATAATACGGTCTATATAAAATGGTTTGAAGATTTAAGAATGGCTATTCTTGATCAATATTTCCCATTAGAAGAGATGCTTGCTGATAACAACTCCCCAATTCTATCTGAAACTCATATTCAGTATCTAAATTCTGTAACATTAAAATCTAAGCCGATTGGTAAGGCATGGATTTCAGAACTAGATAGAAGTAAATGGGTAGCTAATTTCGTCATTTATGAAGGGGAAATGATTTATGCTCAAGGTAGTCAAATAGGGTATTATTTTAGTTTAGATAGGCATAGACCTGTTAGATTTCCTGAAAGCTTTTTAAGTTACTATCAAAGTTTGTAAATTTTTGAAGGACTTATTATTACCATAATTTATTATGATTATAAATAAACCATCTAATTTGTTACTTCTACCTATCAATAATTGAATAAATTAGATATTGAAAGTGGTTATTTAATAAAAGTGTCACATATGCGACACTTCTAAGCTAATATTTATTATATTTTTACAAAAGTTATTATAAGCTATTGATACACAATAGATAATTAGTTTTGTATAAATAAATGATATGAAGAAGTTTTTAGGGAAGCTTCCCTTACAGTTCGTGTTACCCCTCTTTTTAGTATCTGGTATATTAGTGGGGTTAGGAGCTTATACCATTTATGTATCTAGGGCATATTCCTATCTGTCCGATAGTCCTGAGGCATGTATTAATTGTCATATTATGACTCCATACTACAGTTCGTGGAGACATAGTTCTCATGCGGAAAGGGCCACATGTAATGATTGTCATGTACCACATGACAATGTTTTTAATAAGTATGCTTTTAAAGCAAAAGATGGTTTATATCATGCCGCTATTTTCACATTAGATAAGCAGCCTACAGCCATTAGACCTAGACAAGCTAGTTATGAAGTTATAATGAATAATTGTATTCGTTGTCATCAAGATTTGAATACTGCAATGGTTGAAACTGGTATGATATCTTATAAAGAGGTGCTTGAGGGAAAGGGTAAAGCGTGTTGGGACTGTCATCAAGAGGTTCCTCATACAAAAGTGAGTAGTATTTTTAGTGCTCCGAATGCTTTTGCTCCTATGCCAGAATCGCCAGTTCCTGCATGGCTGAAAGAAAAAATGAAATAAGTTTAATAAAATAATCGTATCGCTATGTTTAAAAAATTAGCTGAAGCAATTAGAAGAAGACCAAGTATTGGTTGGGCTATTTTCTTTGGTTCGATGGTAATTGTGTTTTTGTTAGGATTATTAGCTGCCTCAATAACAGAACGTCGAGCTCAGATAGCTACTATAGTAGCCAATCGAATAGAGAATATTGAGCCAGATGATCCTCGTAGTGAAAATTACAGGACAAATTTTCCAAGAGAGTATAATACATGGAAAAAGACTCAGGAAATGGGGTTTCGCAGTAAGTACAATGGTAACGAAATGCAAGATATCTTAGCAGATCGTCCAGAAATGGTTGTATTGTGGGCTGGTTATGCTTTCTCGAAAGATTATAATGCACCTAGAGGTCATATGCATGCTCTCGAAGATAATAGAAACACACTAAGGACAGGTACGCCTGAAAATGAAGGTGATGGACCTCAGCCAGCTGCATGTTGGGTCTGCAAAAGTCCAGATGTACCTAGGGTAATGCATGAAGAGGGTATTGATGGATTCTATAAACATCAGTGGGGAGATTTAGGTTCTCAAATCGTCAATCCTGTAGGTTGTGCTACGTGTCATGATAGTGAAACTATGAGTTTACATATATCTCAGCCTGCATTGATTCAAGCTTTTGAAGCAATGGGTAAAGATATTACAGAAGCTACTCCACAAGAAATGCGTTCTTTGGTTTGTGCACAGTGTCATGTAGAGTACTATTTTGCAGGTCCTGATAAGGTAGTAACATTCCCTTGGAAAGAAGGAATGACTGTAGAAGATATGGAGCATTATTATGATGAAATAGAGTTTACAGACTGGACACATGGATTAAGTAGAGCGCCTATGTTAAAAGCTCAGCATCCTGATTATGAAGTTTTCTTATTAGGCACACATGCTCAGAGAGGTTTGTCTTGTGCCGACTGTCATATGCCGTATAAAGCAGATGGAGCTGTTAAATTTTCGGATCATCAGATTATGAGCCCATTGAAAAATGTTGCTAATACTTGTCAAGTATGCCATAGAGATTCAGAAGAAAATCTGATAAAATATGTATATGATATTCAAGATAAAGCAAATGAAATTCGTAATCGTGTTGAGGTAGAGTTATCAAAAGCTCATATTTTAGCTAAAGTAGCTTGGGATAATGGTGCAACAGAAAACGAAATGAAAAAAACATTAGAATTGCTTCGCCAAGCACAGTGGCGTTGGGATTTTTCAGTTGCAACACATGGAGGCTCTTTCCATGCTCCTATTGAAATTCAAAGAATTTTAGCGCACAGCTTGGATAGAACTATGCAAGCACAATTAGAGGTTCAGAAAGTGTTATTTGCACATGGTGTAACAGATGTAACAATGCCCGATATCTCTACTAAAGCAAAAGCTCAAGAATATATTGGATTAGATATTAAAAAAGAACAAGAGAAAAAAGACAAATGGATTAAAACTGTTGTTCCGAAATGGTTAGACGAAGCCGAAAAGGCGGGTAGATTAGTTGCTTCGAAATAGGAAAATAATAGAACTATTATAAAAAGTGCCTAAGTTTTAAAATGATCTTAGGCACTTTTTAAATCTTATATAGAGTTAAATGGATAGAACAGATAGAAAAATGTGGCAGTTCCCTTGGGGGTATAAGGAGAGTGTTGCTATTACCTTAGGTGTATTTGTCGTAGGAGTTATGTTACAAGTAATACTTGGTAACTTTAACTTTTACTTATTACACTTTCCTACAAATTTGTATTTAGGCGTTTTTATGATTGCTTTTATAATAGGATTATCATTTATAAAGAACAACCCTATTATAAGTTGGTTATGTAGCATTCCTTTATCAGCAACCTTAATCGGGTTCTTATTACTACTAACTATTTTTATGGGGCTCATACCACAGTTCGCTAGGGTTAATACTGACTTACATATCCATATAGAACAGTCCTCGGTAGAAGAAATCGCAAACTATTTATTGATGAGGCTTGGTTTAAAACAGGTAACAAGTTCTTGGCCTTTTGTATTGGTTTATAATTTCACTCTGTTTGTTTTAGGAATGGTTACCGCACGACGATTACATCGTTTTAGATGGGCAGACTATGGATTTTACTTAAATCACTTTGGGCTCTGGATCTTTTTATTTGCTGCTGGGTATGGAGCTTCAGATTTACTTCGATACGTCATGTATGTAAATGAAGGAGAAGTAGAGTGGAGAGTTTTTGATGCTAATGAAAATGTATTAGAGCTAGATATCGCTATTAAACTCCATGATTTTATCATGGAAGAGTATCCTCCTAAATTGGCGATAATTGATAAGGTTACAGGAGATGTACAACCAACAGGAGCTCCTGAATACTATCAAATAGATGAACGAAATATAACGACTTCTTTAGCAGGTTGGAAACTAGAGGTAAAGGATTATATTCATGAAGCAGTCCGTAAAACAGATACAACTTTTCAAGCTATTCCTATGTCGGGCTCAATGCCTGCCATCGAGGTAAAGGTTAGTAATCCATTAACGCGTATAGAGCATGAGGGCTGGGTTACTTGTGGTAGTGTGGATCAATATATGATGCCTATGGATTTAGATTCACTATATGCTTTAGTAATGACAAAGCCAGAACCTAAAAGGTTTGCTTCGGATGTTACCATTATTCTTAAAGATGAAAACTCTGAACCTATTCATGCAGTGTTAGAGGTAAACAAACCTCAGACTGTTGGTGATTGGATGATTTATCAGTATGATTATGATCATAATTTAGGTAAAGCATCTAGGTATAGTGGTTTTGAACTGGTATATGATCCGTGGGTTAAATTTGTTTATCTAGGAATATTTATGTTGGCACTTGGTGCAATTAGTATGTTGTGGATTGGTAATAAAAAGAAGAAATCATGACTTGGAGTGAATATATATATTTTGCACTTCCTGCTATATTACTATGGCTTAGTGCAGGTTTGTTAGCTTTTAAAAAAGAACAATCAAAGTGGATAGATGTACTATCTGTATTAGGAATAATTGTATTTGGTGCTTTTATAATAGGATTATGGTTTGGTCAACAGCGTCCACCCTTAAGAACGATGGGTGAAACTCGACTGTGGTACTCTTTTTTCCTATCTTTTATAGGATATATTACCTATAAACATTGGAAGTATGATTGGTTACTTTTGTTTTCGGCTGTAGTGGCTACTGTTTTTGCCTGCATTAATATTTTTAAACCAGAGATTCATTCAATAAATTTAATGCCAGCACTTCAAAGTTACTGGTTTGTCCCTCATGTAACAGTCTATATCTTATCGTATGCTATGTTAGGAGCTGCAACAATTGGTTCAATCATTCAGCTTAAAAAATACAGTAAGGGTACTGATCATAAACTGTATGATTTCATGGATAATATTACGTATGTTGGTTTTGGATTCTTGATGTTAGGGTTACTGATGGGAGCACTCTGGGCAAAAGAAGCATGGGGACACTATTGGTCATGGGATCCTAAAGAAACGTGGGCTTTTATAACATGTGCTGGTTATTTGGTTTATATTCATATGCGATTGCAGAATAAACATCCAAAGCTCACTTTATGGATGCTACCTATTTCATTTGTGTTGCTTATGATAACTTGGGTAGGGGTAAACTATCTTCCAGCAGCTCAGAATAGTGTTCATGTCTATTCATAATAGGCCTACAAAAAAATCAACTAATATAGAATAAAAGCAGTGTTATAAAACTTTATAACACTGCTTTTACTTTAGTTATGCAACTCTTCTATCATTGATTTTAAAAGAGACTTAGGGTGGTTAAGTGGTACATCAGTAGCAAGATCCCAACTCATCATACCTGTAATCTGGTTTTCTCGTACATATTTAGCTTTTTTTCTAATCGTACTCTGACCATTGAAGGAGTAGATTTTGTTGTTGTAGTTAACTTGATCTTGTTCTTCGGATGTAATTAAGTTATTATTTATAAAGTCTATATATGCCGCTGTTCCAGCTTTATTGGCTGCAGAGCCGTAGAATGGTACGCCCATAATCAATTTGTTTTTTGGAATGCCATAGTTAATAGCCATTTCAGCTTCTTTTGTAAACATTTCGTATGGAAAACGTACAGGGTCTGGACCATAAGATTGCATAGAGATGTAATCTAATACTTTAATAGCTGCTGGAGAAATTTTATAGTATAAAGGGTGAAGTGATACCGAAAAAGTTGTATTATAGCCCAATATTGCTCTAGTCTTTTCGATTGTAGTGCTGTAATTATTGAATTGACTCTCATTAAGTGGCCATTCAAAATCTAAGTCGGCTCCGTCTAACTGATGCTTGTCTAGTATGGTTTTTAGATTTTTAGCAAAAGTGATTCTTGAGCTTTCTTTGCTGCACATACCTTTCCAATCTCCTGTTGCAAGGCCTAAGCGAACTTTTATATTTGGAGAGTTTAATTGTGCTCTGAATTGATTTAATATAGTAAGCCAACTATGTTCGTCTTTACCCATCTCATTTGCAATGTCAAATTTCCAATAGGCAAGAGTTTTGCTCATATTCCAGCTACTAAAGTTAATTCCCTTGTTTTTAATATTTCTAATTTCTCCGACAGAAAGCATCAATGAGTTGAAGAAAATCTCATCCATTTTTCCTTGAAAAAGCTCTCCTAGTTTCATTTCTGCTCTGATGTATGGTACTCTTCCCTTAATAGTTGTTGTTTGATTAGCTATAATAGGTTCACCATCTAAATAGAACGAAGTTCCTTTTGCATTATGATAGGTTAGTGCGATGTGATTCCATTCATTTAACTTCAAATTATTTATTACAATTGGTAGCTCTGCATTACCCATCTTGAAAATAAACTCTCCTACCTTGGAGCCTAATTTTAGAGATACTTGATTGCCCTGTTGATTTTGTTTGTTGAAAACAAAGCTATTCGCTACCCAGTTGTCTATATTTATCCATGTTCCAAAAGTGAACTGTGGAAAGGTTCCTGAGTTTTGTACACCTATTACAGACGGTGTATGTAATAAGTCATTTCCAGCATTCATAACTCCTGTGCCATTAAAGCTAATAACTCCAGTTCTATCTTTATAAGATGTTAAGTGTGTAACCCCTCCATTAAATTCGGCATCATTATGAGGAAGTTCAAAGTATATTGTACCATCAGAGTAAGGTTGTGCTGCTAAATAGATTAAGTCATTACACGCATTCATACTTTCTGCACTAATTCTTCCTGTATCAAAGAAGTTAGCCCTAATGTAAGAACTAATCACAAATGGAGCAGTAGGCTCTACATCCTCAACCTCAAAATTAGCATCTATACTAATATTAACTTCATTTTTAGAATCTGATGTACACATAAGTGTTGTTCTATAGCTAGGTATAAAGGGGGTGTTATTATACTTAAATTGTTGTAAGGGAATATCGTTGCCAGACCCTAGTAAGTTTACAGTAATATCATATATAGATGTACCTTCTTCTACAGAAGTTTCTTTACTTTTTGGTTTAGCGAATATATAATCATATGCCCAGATATGATCTATTCTATCTAGCATCTTAGCTTCTTTATTATACTCACTCTTTGTACCTGCAACATCGGCATCAATAACATTATATGCAGTGTAGATAGATGGGTAGGTTATTGATACATTTTCAATATTTTTAGGAGTGTTATTTCCTTTTACTACTATTAATGATAGTGGACGTTTTAAAACCAATTCAATAGTAGCTTTACCACTAGGGGTAAAGTTTTTTATTGAAGAACAATAAGCGTCTAGAAGTGGATTATTTAGAGCAGATTTTTTTATTATTGGTGTAATGTGTGCCAAATCTGTAGTATCATAAAAAGAATCAGTTAATTCATCTCCTTGTGTAGTAAAGTCAGACCATGCAGCAAAGGTGTAGGTGTCTGTAGATTTTAATGATATGTTAAAGTCTGGAGTCTTTTGTACAATTCTATCTACAATATCTCCGAGTGTACCATTACTGTTTTGCTTGTATATCTCTAATATGTATCTAATTTGGTAGTCGGTAAACTTGGCTTCCATATCAGCAGATAATCCTTCATTAATCAGATGTAATGTAGTATTAAGAGTAGTTACTAAATCAGCTTCTTTTTCTGTGTCATTATGACAAGAAAGAAGTGTGAGTATTACTATAAAATTGAGAAAAAATAATTTTAGTTTCATTGTGTTAGATTTGATATTAATGGTTAATAATTAGAATGTTTGTTTTGTTACTTACAAGGTTCTACAACTTCTACTTTACAGTAGAAATACTTTGATGTAATAGAATATGTGCCTTTCTATTGCGTTATATCTATTGTGTATGTACAAATTAAATATTCTACGAGGATTGGTATGTTCGAAAATCACTATAAATATGTTCAATCTTGTCTATTCTATACATTTAATGGAACATTACAGATTTTATATGTAAATATTAATAACAAAGAGTAGATGTGATTTTTAATTGAGCTGTTTTAGATCTTTTAAAGACTATTAGTTTGGATGGTGTTTTTTATAAAATAAAAGCCTTGCAAATAGATAGTGCAAGGCTTTATATTGTATGTTTACATTAAAACAATGTCGATAATACTTTATAATATTAAAATGGAAAAATGAGTGGTAAAACTAATACCATTACAATACCTATAATTACTTGAAGTGGTAAACCTACTTTTACATAATCCATAAATGTGTATCGACCTGCCGACATAACTAATGCATTAGGTGGAGTAGAGAATGGACTTGTAAAGCACATGCTCGAAGCTATTGCCACAGAGAATAAGAAAGGCATAGGGCTGGCATCTATTGCCATGGCAGATTGATAGGCAATAGGGGCAAAAAGTACTGCTGTAGCTGTATTACTAATAAACATTGTTAAGACCGATGTCGCTAGATATATACCAGCTAATACAGATACAGGTCCATATTGGCTTAATCCTGAAACAATGTTATGAGCTATAAGCTCTGATGCACCAGTCTTCTCCATTGCTATGGCTAATGGAAACATTCCTGCAAATAAAAAGATACTTTCCCAATTTATAGTTTTATAAGCTGATTCAACATTTCTAAAACAACCTAATAAAATCATAAGTATTGCGGCTAGCATGGTACTAATTACCGATGGAATAATATTAAATACCATGGAAATAACCATTAGTAACATGATAGTAGCTGCAATAGGTGCTTTTTGGTTAATAGGCACTTTTTGAGCCATTTCAAGAGGTTGCCCTACAACAACCCATTCGGATGTTTCTTGGTTAAGTCTCTCTATGTTTTCCCATTCTCCTTGGACTAAAAGGACATCTCCCGAGCGCATTCTTTCGTCTTTTATATCTTTTAATATGAGCCCTTTTTCACGTTGGATTCCTAATATATTGACATTAAATTGCTGTCTGAAGTTTGATTCTTTTATTGGTTTATTAATAAGGTTAGAGGTGGACATCAGTACAACTTCAGCAATACCAATTTCTTGAAAAGCCATGCCACCGACATGAGAGACGGATACCATTTCTTTCTCGGTTTCATTGATATCTACCATTTTAAGGTTATTATCAAGGGCTAATTGTTGTATATTTTCAAACCCACCATATACATATAAAATATCGTGTTCTTTTAATGTGCTTGAAGGACCTGCTATGCTGGTTATCACGCTTTTATGAAAATGATTTTTGGAAACACTTCTTCTAATTTCTAATATACTAACACCATATTTTTGAGTGATATTAAGCTCTTGTAGCGATTTATCAATAAACTTAGAGCTTTTATTAACTGAAAGCCTGTAAAGATTAGAAGCTAACTTATACTTCATTTCTAGCTCTTGTAGCGATTTATCTTTATTCTTTTTAGTTTTAGATCCGCCACTTTTAGAAACTAAAAGCTTACTGAGTGGCCACAAAACTATTATACCTATCAATAAAGTTATTACACCAATTGGTAAAAAAGAGAAAAAGGATAACTCTTTAAAACCATTGCTTATTAAAGTATCATTAATAATTAAGTTAGGGGGTGTGCTAATTAATGTAAATAGTCCTAAGCTACTACCAAATGCTATGGGCATTAAAAAACGTCGAGGGTCTGTATTAGCTTCTGCCGTAAGACTAATTACTATAGGAAGCATTAAGGCAACGGTTCCTGTATTACTAATAAATGCACCAAAACTTCCTGTAGCTAGCATTACTAAAACGAATAATTTTCGTTCATTATTTCCTGCAAGACTGAGTAGCTTAGTGCTTATCATTTTAGCTAATCCTGTTTGGAATATACCTCCTCCGATAATGAATAAGCAGCCCATCATGATAACTACAGAATTTGAAAATCCTGATAAACCTTCTTCAGGAGTAATTATACCAAAAAGGATTAGTGCAAGAAGTGCACATAAAGCTACAATATCGGAACGTATTTTACCCCACACAAATAAACCTGCTGTAACTACTATTACAGCGAATACGGTTATAATATTTATATCCATCTAAACATAGTTAAGTTTCATTGAAAATAATAAAATGTGCAAATGTATAAATATTGCTAATATAAATAGCGTTGATCAAAGATAAATAGTCAATGTTGTTGAATAATTCAATGATTTGATAGTCTATATACGAATACCTTTTTTAGAGTAAAATAGTAATGTTTTTTAGCAACTTAACAGTTTCTATATACCATTTCCTTGTTGCTAACAAGTATATAGAGTATACCTTGCAATATTATACCAAGTATTGCGATAATGGTGAAAAGATATAAATAGGGGATATTAAATAAAGAAGATAGCAGATTAGTTAATAGACTTGATAAAGCTAAAGCTAAGAAACAGCCAATGAAGAATGGTTTGTCGCTAGATATATACATTGTATATGAAGTTAAGGTTTGAGCTCACAGTGTATTGAAACTAAATAAAAATTGTGGTTTTCAATATATAGCATGATGAGTTCATTATACAAAAAAAGGTCTGATAATTTAATAATTATCAGACCTTTTTGGCGGTATGTACGGGA
>JASLCG010000085.1 GCA_030151885.1 Bacteroides sp. | reverse complement strand
CACATAATAAATTATTTAATTTAATAAACACCAAAGATTATGACTATTTGTCAAAATGTTAAATAGTAAATTAATGTAAACATTGTAACTTATTTTCAGTTATTTAGTTAAATAAAGTTTTATTACAAATAATAATCAACAACCTTAAAACTCTTTCCATGAAACAAATTAAATTTATATTATTAACAATTATGATACTTTCGTGGGGTGCAGTATCTGCTCAGAACAGATCCATTAAAGGAGTTGTTCTTACAGAAGGCACAAACGATCCTGTTATAGGTGCAAGTATTATAGTAAAAGGAACATCTGTCGGCACTATTACCGATGTATATGGAAATTTCTCTATCGCAAATGTTCCAGAGAGTGCAAAACAAATCGAGGTTAGCTATGTGGGTATGATTACTCAAAACTTAGCTATCCAATTTAACCCTTACAAAATTTTACTTGAAGAAGACACCCATTTACTTGATGAAATAGTAGTTCAAGGAGCCTATGGTGCCCAAACTAAAGCGTCAGTAACTGGTGCTATTTCAAGTATAGATGCAAAAAAGATTGAACAAAGACCGATATCTTCTGTATCGTCTGTTCTAGAAGGAGCTTCATCTGGAATCCAGGTAAATAGCTCTTATGGTGAGCCTGGCGCATCAGCAGATATACGTATCCGTGGTTTTAGCTCTATTAATGGTGTAAACTCCCCATTATTCGTTTTGGATGGCGTACCATATCAAGGTAGTATTGCCGATATCAACCCAAATGATATTGAGAGCCTTTCGGTACTTAAAGATGCTGCATCTGCTGCTCTTTTTGGTAACAAAGCTGCTAATGGAGTAATCCTTATTACAACAAAAAAAGGTAAAGGTGACCGTATCAACTTTAACGTAAATATTAACCAAGGTATTTACGAAAGAGGAATTAAAGAGTACGAAAGAATGGGTACTAAAGAGTGGATGGAGACAATGCGATTAGGATATAAGAACTATCTTACTCAAAAGTACTCGGAAAATGAAGCCAATAGACTAGCTAGTGAAAACCTTATTGATGTTGTAGGATACAATATCTTTAACAAACCTAACAATGGGCTTTTTGATGAAAATGGTAAAATGGTTTCTGACGCTCAAATTCGCCCTGGATATAAGGGAGATTTAGATTGGTATAAACCTCTTGAAAGATATGGACATAGACAAGAGTACAATATGAGTGGCAGTGGAGCTTCCAATAAAGCCGACTACTATATGTCTGTAAACTATCTTGATGAGAAAGGATATATCAAATCATCAGATTTCCAACGATTAACTGCAAGAGGTAATGTCAACTTAGCTGTAAAACCTTGGTTCAAAACTGGTATAAACCTAAGTGCTAGTCATCAAAACAAGAACGTTACAACTGGTGATACAGGTAGTAGTAATGCGTTTGCAAACCCATTTAACTTTGCTCGTTATATGGCACCTATATACCCTGTACACCTTCACGATCCTGCTACTGGAGAATATGTACTCGATAAGCATGGAGATAAAATCTATGATAGTGGTGGAGCAAATGGGCGACCACAAAATAACGGCAGACATATTATTTGGGAGAGTTTGTTAAACTCGGATAAAATTATTCGAAATACAATTAACTCTCAATTATATGGCGAATTCAAGTTTTTAAAAGACTTTACATTCACATTAAAAGGATCTATGTACCTTTCTAACGCTGAAAATCAAAGATATGACAATGCTATTATTGGTGATGGTAAAGGACTAGGACGATCAAGTAGAACAATTACTAAAAGAAAAGAGTACACTTTCCAACAACACCTAGATTGGAATAGACTCTTTGCAGAGAAACACCATGTTAATATATTGGTAGGACACGAAAGTTATAAAGACATTTATACATACTTATATGGCTTTAAAACAAACCAAGTTTTCTCTGATAATATTTGGTTGAATAACTTTACACAAGTAAACTCTCTGTACGACTATCAAACAGATTACAGAACAGAAAGTTACCTAAGCCGTATTAGATATAACTATGCAGAGAGATATTATGGCGAGTTTTCTTTCCGTCGTGATGGTTCTTCTAAATTCTACAAAGACAACAGATGGGGGAACTTCTGGTCTGTTGGTGGTAGCTGGATGATCTCTAAAGAAGAGTTTATGCAATCACTACTTCCAGTTATAAATGATCTAAAATTACGTATCTCCTATGGTGAGGTTGGTAATGATGCTTCTATTGGAAGATATGGTTATAGAGAACTATATACAATATCTCAGAATAATAACTTGGGTGCATCCTACCTATCTCAGAATCCAAATATGGGTCTAAAATGGGAAAAGACTCAATCAATTGGTATTGCACTAGAAGGAAGAGTTTATGATAGAGTAAACTTCTCTTTAGAGTATTTCGACAAACGTTCTAAAGACCTGTTATTTGACGTTAACTTACCTCTTTCTAGTGGAGGAACTAGTGGTAGTAATCTAGAAGCTATTGTTTCTAGGAATATCGGAACTGTATCAAACAGAGGTTTTGAAATTAATGCTGATGTAGATATCATCAAAACCAAAGATTGGAGATGGAATCTAGGAATGAATGGAACGTACATTAAGAATAAAATTATTAAACTTCCTGAAGAAAACAGAGAAAATGGTATCATCAGTGGAACCAAAAAATTTGTTGAAGGAGGTGGCGTATATGACTACTGGTTATACCAATATGTTGGTGTTGACCAGATGAATGGTAGAGCCCTGTATAAGATAGACTCTGATAAATATTATGTGGACCCTGCAAACAAAGCTCCTGGTAAAACAGCTATCGGAGGAAATGGTACAGTTATTAATGGTCAAGAATATACCTATAAAACAACTTATGGTGTTAGAGACTGGAGTGGATCTGCAATGCCTAAATGGTATGGTAGCTTCAACACAAGCGTTACTTGGAAGGATTTAACACTATCTACTTTAATTACTTATGGAGTAGGAAATAAGATTTTAGATTATAACTACATGTCATTAATGGGTGTTACTTCAAACCCTTCTGCTATACACAGAGATGTAGCGAAGTCTTGGAACGGAACACCAGAAGGTATGACAAAGGATAGCGAAAATCGTATTTGGTACAATGGAACTCCTAGAGTAGATTATGCAACCAGTAATGATGTTAATACAACTTCTGATAGATTCTTAATTAATGGTAACTATGTAACAATAAAAAACATAAACGTTAGCTATACAATACCTAGAGACATTATTAAAAAAATAGACTTTTCAAGACTTTCTGTTAATATGTCTGTAGAGAATGTACATACATTTACTGCAAAAAGAGGAATGACGCCTACACAATCTTATAGTGGTACTAACCAAAACGCATTCGTTCCTGCAAGAATTTTATCTTTTGGTCTTAACCTTCAATTCTAAAATAGAACTGACATGAAAAAATATATATTTATTCTAGTAACAGGCATATTAATGAGCTGTAGCAGCGACTTTCTTAATGTTAGTCCAAATACATCTACATCTCCTAATGAATTATATGCTACAACCGAAAATGCAAAAGCGGCCGTTAATGGCATTGCTAAATTGATGCACGTTCAGTATAATTCGCAAGGATTTAATGGAGAAGGAACTATCAAAATGTTCTACAACAACTATGCAGGGCAGCACTTCTATAAGAACTTACCTGGATGGCAAGTTATACAAGATTTTGAATTTACATTTTCAAATACATCGGTATATAATACCTATATGTGGTACTATTATTATACTTTAATAGGTAATTCAAACTCTTTAATTGCCAATATTGATGCTGCTGAAGGCCCTGAAAATCAAAGACAATTTATTAAAGCACAGGGGTTAACATTCAGAGCCTATGCTTACTTACAACTTTCTCAAATTTACGGAAAGCGTTGGATTGATACTAACAATGGCGACCACTTATGCTTGGTGTTAAGACTGGACGAAAGTAAAGGAGAGATGCCTTTAAGCTCATTGGCAGATGTTTATAAGCAAATATACAAAGATTTGGACGATGCTATTAAACTATATACAGACTCGAACCTGAAAAGAGGCAATAATAAGTTTTATGAGCCTGATATTAATGTAGCGTATGCAACGTATGCTAGGGCTGCAATAACAAAAGGCGATAATGAAACAGCTGCAAAGTATGCTAAACTAGCCTATGCTAATTTCCCTCTTATGGATGAAGCTCAATATAAAGCTGGTTTTAGTAGACCAAATCAAGAGTGGATATGGGGTAGCTACAATGCGGCAGATGAAAGCTTATATTTCTGGTCTTTCTTTGCCTACATGGGATACAACTCTACTGCAAATATTATTGTGAATTATCCTAACTGTATATCAAGAGTTTTATATAATAAAATACCAGATACCGACTTTAGAAAAGAGTTATTCTTAAATCCAGGCGATGATTATATACCAATGTCTGATGGTTTGTTAGATTCTGACAATCTTAATCATTTACCTCTGATTACAGAGTACCGTTCTAAATATCCAGACTTAGTACAAGGCTCTAAGATGTATAGATACATGCAGTTTAAGTTCAAAAATATTGAACAACCAGGTGTAGGTAACATCAACCATTTCAGGTCATCGGAGATGTACTTAATTGAGGCAGAGGCTCTTTACAAACTAGGAAAAGAGACCGAAGCACAGGAAGTCCTTGCAAAGCTAAATAAAACAAGAGATCCGAACTACAGCACTAATGCAACTGGTACTGATTTATTTGATGAAATTAAAACATACAGAGGTATTGAGCTATGGGGTGAAGGATTCGAATGGTTTGACCTGAAAAGATGGGGAGATGCTCGCATAAGAAATACTTTTAAAGTAACAGATGCTAGTACAGAAGAAGAGTTACCTGACGAACTATACGACCAATTCCCTATTTCTTTAGCAAAAACAATTAATCCTGACGAACAAAACTCATGGGTATATGTAACTCCTAATAAAGAAGTAGATTATAACTCTGCTATTAAATAGTAGCAAGTATATTAATTAATTCAAGGTCCTCCATATTGGGGGACCTTTTTTATAGGTAATAACATACTAGTGTCGTTCTAAAAACCTGTCTAAGCGACTCATACAAATACTATAAAATTAAGACATACTAGCTGTGTTGTTTAATGTAGTTAGGCAAGTTCTTTCTCCTATTATATCAAGCAAAAATAACACTAAGAGAAGCTGTTTTTTTAGTTGCCAGCATATTGTTTTTCAAAAGCTATAAGCCACTATTTTCACCTAATAATTATCTTAATTAAGCGAATAAAAACTTTATACAGAGATGTTATTAAAATTTATAGGCGAATGAATATTCTTTTTTTGTACAGAAAATGCAGTATTAAAAATAATAATCCAAAATTAAACAAGGTAAGTAATACAGCATAGTAACAAGGAGTTAAGTACTTTTCTAGTCCAAATAAAAAAGAGTGCCCCACTCCACGGAAGTTTATAACCATTCCTATTACATAAGCTATAATTGAGTTCATACCATATACCTTTAACCAACCCAAGCCTTTCATGCTTTTAACATCTATAAGATAGTAAAACAAACAGACAAATAAAAAGCAGATTCCTCCTGTAAATAAGGCCATGCTTGAGGTCCAAATAGGTTTGATTATAGGTAAAGAGTAATGCCATAATCCGCCCAAAATGATTAGGCCAATACCGACAGATGCTAAACAAAGTAATGTTTTAGAACTATTGCCCTTAAAATACATCAATATTTTATTGGCAAATGCCCCTAACATAACAGTTACAGGAAAAGTAAGACTACTAAAGACCCATGTATAATGGTAGTGCGATGAAAATTGCCATTCTGTATTACTAATCCAAAACACGCCATCTCTAAATCGACCAAGTATAGCCTCATCTATACTATTCGCAAAATTTGAAGTAGGAGAAAAATTGCCATTTAACATCATAGGTACAGCATACAATAATAGTAATAAAGTAGTTAAAAATATTTGCTGCCTGGTATTAAAATGTAACAACATAACAGAAGCTACCAAGTAACCAACTGCTATGGCTTGTAAAGTATTACTAAACAGGTAAATACTTTTAATGTCTAATGCTAAAATATTACCTTGTACTATCAGCCCCAAAAGCCATAACAAAGCAACACGCCTCAAAATTCGTTTATATACTTTACTCTTATTCGTCTTTTCATTATACTTACTAAAAGAAAAAGGCATCGCCATACCTGTCATAAATAAAAAAAGAGGCATAACCATGTCCCAAAATTTAATTCCAACCCACGGTTCATGTTGAAACTGACTAGCTAGTAAATGAAAAGCTTCACTATTTGTACAGCGTGCCAAACCATTAATTATAGGTTCTAAAAATACGAGAAGAAAAAGGACAAAACCTCGAAGTATGTCCAAAGATTCAAGCCTCTTCTGTGTAGTCGAAGATTGAGTTGATAAAATGTTGCTCATTGTGTTAGATTTAATTGGTAAATAACGAAAGTAACTAAAGCCTTACATATAGCCAAATCAATTATTTTTATATTTATATTTATCGAATTAAAATAAAAAACATGAAACAGCTATCTAAAACAGTGCTACCCATTGTTATGCTTATTGCAGCATATAGCATAACATCTTGCACCAATAATGATGATGTGATATGGGATATTACACCTGTAGAAATCTATATTGAAGTAGTAAACAGTGAAGGATATAATCTTATAGATCCAAAGGGTGAATATACCATAATAAATAAGGGTATTACAGCTACATTCATGAACCAAAATTATAAGCTATACAATATAGAAGACTTCTATAAAAAAACTAGAGCATATATGCCTATCCCCTACGGATTGGTTTTCAAGCAAGATGATTATAGCAAACAGTATTTAATTTATTTTGGACAGTTTGATGGTACAGAAAATTACAGTAAAGAGTCTTTAATAATAGATTGGAATGATGGTACAAAAAATGAAATTATTATAGACCATCACTTTAAGTGGAAAAAAGGTACACCCAAAATAAAAGAACAAATATGGTTAGATAATACGAAAGCTTCGCGTAAAATAAGAATTGTAAAAAACTAAAAGTAAATATAAAATAGAGATTTTGGATCTCGTTTAATACTCTAAAATCTAAATTAAATATACAATGCCTTTTACATTAGCACATCCAGCTATTATACTCCCCTTAAGAAAAGGGTTTGGAAGGTGGTTTTCATTTACAGGACTCGTTATAGGAAGTATGTCGCCCGACTTTGAATACTTCTTACGAACTTATATTAAGAGTACTTATAGCCACACTGGTTGGGGATTGATACTATTCAACTTACCAGTAGCACTTCTTATGGCTTATATATTCCACAACATTGTTCGTAATCCGTTTATAGCTCATCTCCCTACTCCGTTAAGAGCAAGAGGTCAGTCGATTACTAACTTTAATTGGAATAGCTACTTTAGAGAGCATTGGTTTATTGTAATTTACTCAATTTTATTAGGGGCTTTTTCTCATCTATTTTGGGATGCTTTTACTCATAAAGAGGGGTATTTTGTCGAGCAAATACTCATGTTGCAGAAGACCATAGAAATGGGAAAGTATCAAGTACCAGTATTTAAGATATTACAACATGGAAGTACTTTATTAGGGGGAGTTATTATACTCTATTTTATATATAAACAACCTGCACCAACACCACCAAAGAGTAATAAACTCATTCCTTTTTGGAGCTTAGTAGTATTAATATCAGCACTATTTTTTAGTTTTAGATTGCTTGTCCTTAATGATTTGAATAGAGGTGGACATCTAATAGTAGCTCTTATATCTGCTGTAGCTGTAGGAATTACACTCACTACAACACTATATAAATATAGAATCTATTCTAAATATAAAAAAGAGCATTATTAATAATGCTCTTTTTTATATGTTTATTCTTTTCTAATCTCCACTAACTCTATATTACTCATATTATACTTTTTATATGAGGCAGGTTGAGTAAAATTAAATCGTCCAGCTCTGAGTGTAGAATAATCTATTCCTACTAAATTTTCATCAAAAACATCTTCTGAAGTTGATAACTTTTTCTTTGCTTTCTTAAAGTTAAAATCAACAACAGTAGTTCGCTCTTTACTTAACTGTATTTGCAATAAATCTCCTTCCACAACCACAACCTTAGCGACAGTAGCCTGACGCTTGTAAAGCTCATCTACAAACTCTAGAAACAACAAATCACCCTGCTTTATATTTTGCAACGACTGTTCAAAATTCTTTTTATCGTCCTCTAATCCATCAGCATTTATCTTAACAGCAGTATATGTTACTGCAAAAAAGGCAATTACAAGAATCATAAAGCTCCACAACTTCCATGTACCAGATATGTTTAATCTAGCTTCATCAGCCTTAGCCTGCATAGAGTTTGTCCAACAATCTTTTGGAATAAGCTCATCGGACTCTAAATTATAATAGTTTACAAGTTTTCCTCCTAACGGTACAGCAGGAATTATAACACTGATATACTTTTGTGATATCACTAGTTTTACACCGGAACCATTATTTTTAGTTGGATCCTCTACAGAAGGTAACTCACGTTCTGTGAATATTTTTTCCCCTTCTCCTAATATTATAATCATATGCTTTTCTTTAAGTATTCATGCTTAATTTAAGACTACAGTACATAGTATGAAGCAATTATATCCAAAGATAATTCAACGACTTGATATTATAAAATATTGCTAATAAAATAAAACTCTATTTTATAAAAAAAGCTCTATTAATAAAAGTGTGGTACTAATTACACACAAAACAAAGCATTAAGTGTGCTATACAATCCGTAAAATCAGAACTTTAAGCAAATCACTAAATTAACCTAAATAGATCACTTCCATTAAATAATTTACTATTTCTACTTATCTTTAAAGGTGTTAAGACAATTTACAAAACGCTTATATTTATGAAAAACGTTATAGGTATAGACTTAGGTGGTACATCAATAAAGTACGCTTTAGTAAATCAAAAAGGTGAGACGCTCTTTGACAGCATTATGCCAAGCAAAGCTGATGAGTCTGCCCAAGCAATAATTAATCAGCTAGAATTAGCCATTAAAGAGACATTAAAATATGCACAATCCAACAATCTCAGTGTAGAAGGTCTTGGCATAGGAAGCCCAGGAATTATAGATAATAAGACTGGGACAATACTGGGAGGAGCCGAAAACTTAAAGGGATGGGAGCAAATTCCATTATCAGACATTTTACATAAAATGACCAATTTACCTATTTTCTTGGATAATGATGCTAATGTAATGGGGCTAGCAGAAACTACATTCGGAGCTGCAAAAGAGTGCACAGATGTAGTTTTCTTAACCATTGGTACAGGGATTGGTGGAGCTATTGTAATCAATAACAAACTTTATGGAGGATTTGCAAATAGAGGTGGAGAGTTAGGACACTTTCCTCTGATAGCTAATGGAGAGGACTGTAATTGTGGGTCGAAGGGCTGCTTTGAACATTATGCCTCGGCTACAGCTTTAATCCGTAGATATAAAGAGAGGCTATCGGCCAATGGAAAAGATATTCCAACAAACGTTAATGGAAAGTTTATAGTTGAACAGTGCAAAGCTGGAGAGATTGAAGCTATAGAGAGCCTAAACGAAAACTGTGACTTTATAGGCCATGCAGTAGCTGGTTTTATAAACATATTTAGCCCACAGAAAGTCATTATAGGAGGAGGTTTAGCAGATGCTGGAGCCATCTACTTAGATCGAATAAGAGACTCTGCTAAAAGGTATGTTATGAGAGATTGTGCATTAAACACTACTATAGAACTAGCTACACTAGGTAATAAAGCAGGCTATCTGGGTGCAGCAGGATTAGTTTTTAGTGGTATGGAGTTACTCTAAAATCAAATGCGGAATAATACTTTGATTCGTACTATTCCGCATTCTTTTTCTTCAAAACAAACTCTATTTACCTCTTACAGTCCTAAGAATTTCTTGTAATTCTAAGACTTTATCAGGGTATTTTGTAGCAACATTCTTTTGTTCCGATATATCTTTATTCATACGATACAACTGAGGAGCAGAATCATTACCTGTTTCTATTTTAGGTCCCCAAGGAATCATTTTTGGCCCTTCACTAGGCTCAATATACTTCCAATCTTTTGTTCGTACAGAAAGTGTATGGTTAGAAGATTGTTGTATAATCCATGGTCTATCTTGTTGACTTGTACCTAACCATGTTTCTAAATTATTATAACTATCGGGTGCAGCACCTTTTGGAATTCTTACATTAAGCATGTGTGCAAAAGAAGCCATCATATCAATTTGAGAAATCAAAGCTTCCGATTTTTTTCCTTTTGCCACTTTATTAGGCCAACTCACAATAACAGGAACAGCTGTTCCACCTTCAAAAGCACTGTATTTCATACCACGAAACGGACCAGCAGGTTTATGGCCATGCAAAAGCTCTTCTGCCTGATCTTCATAACCATCATCTACAACAGGACCATTATCGCTAGACAAAATTACTAACGTATTTTCCTCTAAACCTAACTCTCTTAATGTATCCATTATTTGGCCTACAGACCAGTCAAACTGTACAATAGCATCTCCACGGACTCCCATTTTATTTTTTCCACGGAAACGGTCATGTGGAAAACGAGGCACATGTACATCATTTGTTGCAAAATAGATAAAGAAGGGTTCGTCTTTATTTGCTTTTATAAAATCAATAGCATGAGAAGTTATCGAATCTGCCAAATTTTCATCCTTCCAAAGTGCTTTACCACCACCTTTCATATATCCAATACGCCCTATTCCATTAACAATAGCCATATTGTGCCCGTGGCTAGACTTCTGATTATATAGTAGTTCAGGGTGAGTTTTGCCCAAAGGCTCCCCTTCAAAAGGCTTTTTATAACTAACTTCAATTGGGTGTTCTGGATCGTAATTTGCTACTTGCCCATTCTCAATAAACACACAAGGTACACGATCTGCAGTTGCTGCCATTATATATGAGTAATCAAACCCTAAATCGCCAAGATGAGCAGCTAATGGTGCATTCCAATCTTGTTCTCCCGTCTTATCTCCTAAACCTAAATGCCACTTACCAATAGCAGCAGTTTTATATCCAGCAGCTTTAAACACATCGGCCATAGTGAACTGCTCTGGACGAATAATCATCCCTGCATTTCCAGCGGCAACATCTGTTCCGGGCTTACGCCAAGCATATTCTCCTGTAAGCAAACCATATCTAGAAGGTGTACTAGTTGCAGCAGTAGCATGTCCATTCGTAAATCTAACCCCATTCTCTGCTAACTTATTAATGTTAGGAGTCTCAACATTTTTAGCACCATAACACTCCAAATCTCCATAACCCAAATCATCTGCATATATAAATACAACATTAGGTTTCTGAGGATTATCTGGCTTAGCACCAGCATAAATTGGTGATGTAGCAATGACCGTAGTACAAATTGCTATAATCTTTTGATTGTTCATTTAGATTGTTTTTTTAATATCGTGTTAAACTTAAGCGTACAATTTACAAAGAATTTTACTTTTTCAAGGTGTCTTAATCAGAGAAGTAACCTTATCTCATTTTTTGATAAATAATTTATATAGATATAAAGCAATAAAAAACATTCAAGAAGCAAAAACATATTCTATTTCAAAGAACTAATATTTTAATGCTTCTATACACTTGTAGAGCACTATTTTCTATTTACAAGTATATAAAATGGAATATAAACCTGCCAAGAACTTTATTAATTAACTTTAAAATACATCAATAATTACAATCTTCTTAGAACAAGATTAGCTCTATTTCTGTTATTCTTATTACTAGCATATATAGAGTAGTTTGATGCTTTAATCATAGTTTCCTAATAGATTGATTAGTAGATATTAAAATTTTCCTTATGATGTTTTTAAAGTTGATAAGCGTTTATTTTTAGTTAATAACAAGGCACAAACTCACTCAATATATATGTAGTAATTTTGAGTTTATTTATTATAATTGTTACGTAATTTATTAATTGAAACAAGTTGTACAAAAGGGGCATTTTACTTTATTGTAAATGCCCCTTTTCCTTTCTACTTTATATAAAATACATCAGCTAACAAAACAATGTCGTTTAGAGCTTATAAAAAGCCCTTCTTATCCTATTTTTTTTTACTGTTTTTATTTAAATCGAATCTAGCCAAGCACAACGAGGTTGTTGAACACAACATACATCCAAAAGCTAACAGCGCACTATTGTTCAGTCTATTATCTTGTGGTACAAATCGAAATCCTAAAGCTATTAGTGCCACCAATACAGATAATCCTATCAATATATCTAAGCTCCTTATTTTAGATTTGCTATTATACTTTCTCCCTCTTCTCCGAGCATAATATCTATCATCTTCAAAATAGAGTTTAAATATTATCCAAAACACATATACACAAATACTTACTACTACTAGTGAATACATAGTAAAACTCATCAGCATTAAAATGGCAGATAATATTACACCACTGAAGATAATAAGCTTTAACAACGCCTTTTTTACCTTACCCATAATTCTATCTTTAGAGTAACTAATCTATCAATTATATGAATATAACAATAGATAAAAAGTCTTTGTTTAGCACAACACTCAGTTTTATTTAAAATAGTTAATTATTGTAGCCTTTTACTTTAAAGTTTATTTAATATACTATATTCCAATACATTAACAAACAATTTACTTTATAGGAGAAAACCAAACCTCAGTATGTATTTGTGCCACAGGACGAGAGCCATCATAAAACTCTACATCGTCTGTCGTAGCAGAAATTTTAATTAATAGCTTATCATTTTTTACTTTTGTAATCCACATTTTATTTTTGAAAGAGGGCACCTTTTCATAATAGGTAAATAGTGCGTAAAAATCTTCTGCAAAATCTACATAACCATATGGTAGCTCTAACTCCACTCCTGGTTTTAAATCTTCTATATGAATATCAAAAAGAGGAAAATAAAGCTCCCAATGTGGACGAATTATACAGTTATCACTATTTTCTCCGATTTGACTAGATTCTAATTGACCCATAAATAGAGACAGATGCAAATGATCACGCTGGAATAAAGCATCAAATTCCACTCTCCAAAAAGCAGCCTCAACTGGAAAGACCTCTTCCCCACAATATCTATTTAAATACAACTTACTCTGTTGATACTTTGAATTACCCATCTCATATATTTTTAAATACTATTTGGCAATAAGTTTTAATATCCCCTATTGAAAAGCAACAAACATACATATTACATGCTAAAGATAGAGTCTATTGGCTCGAATATTCAATAATAACCTCCCAACCCTTTTTAACTATTTATATACAAGAAGCATATTCTGTGGCTAATAACATTCACCCATAGCTGTAGAATAGAGGTATTTAAACATAAACAAAACAGTTATTGGCACTTCTTATATAAAATGTTTCTCGAAAACCTGACTTCAATATATAGTTAAGACAAATGAATTTATAGTGTCATATATTTATGATAAAACATTATTAAAAATAATTTTATAATAATTTATAATAAAATTACTTAACTTTACCCACAATCAATGTAATACTGAAGAGTACTTTTTACATACTATGCTTGACAATACAGAGTACAAAGAATACATCTATAAAACATACGTTAATACATTATACGACTATGGACGTACATCTGGTTTTAACCATGACCATTGTATGGATGCCATACACGATGTTTTTGTAAAATTATTTACAAACATGCCTAATATTGCTACTGATAAGATCAAGCCATATTTATTTATCTGTTTAAAGAACAGACTGATCGACCTCCATCGGTTAAATAAACTTGTTTTGTATGAAGAGCTAGACGAAACTCTTTTTTCTTTAGAGTTATGCATTCAAGATACCTATATCACCCACGAAGAAGAGCGTATTCTAAAACATCAGTTGCACCGTTTACTGAAAGACCTTACTCCCAAACAACAGGAGATTCTCTACTTACGTTATTTCCAAGAATTGGAGTACGAAGATATAGCTAAAATAATGCATATTTCGGCAGAATCTTCTCGTAAACTCGTATATCGTACAATCAAAAAGATAAGAAGCAATCCTGATATAGCTTTACCTACAATTACACTTATTTTCTCTTTTCTAAAAACTTTTTGATTTTTTGTGTCCACAAACTATCTCCACCATCGTCTATATACATAGAGGCCCTCTTAACAAAAGGGCACTATACTTTAAGACTATATGGAGAAACACAACTATACATCCTATAAAGATTTTATTTATTCTGACGATTTTATAAAATGGCAACTTTATCAGAAGCCTGAAGACTGTGCTAGGTGGAATGAGTTTATGCTTATTCACCCTCATCTAAAGCCTCATATAAATAAAGCTATCCAAGTTATAAAACAGATAGACAAAGTTCACTATAACATTTGCTTTGATGAGCAAAATGACCTTTACAAAAAGATTGAGCAATCTGTAACAAATACCCAACAAGCATCAGCACGAAAGAGCAAGTGGCTTTGGAGTGTTGCTGCATCAGTACTGTTTATTATTAGCTCTTACTATTTTATAAACAATCAATCCAAATCGGACAAGCACTACCATTATATAAGCCAAACTAATACTATAAGTTCGGCAGACAATATTAAGCTTGTAATATTCAACAATACATTTGAATTTAATAACGATATAACGCTAGAGGTTATTAACTCGGAAACCTTAAAGGTAACATCAGACAGTGTTCCTATGTACATACATACTGGAAGTAACCATATTTTGAAGGTTCCATATGGTAAAAAATCAGCAGTAATACTACCCGATCAAACCAAAGTATGGCTTAATTCCGGTTCGGAAATTGCATTCCCTGCTCACTTTACAGTAGATAGCCGAAATATTCATTTGTCTGGAGAAGCATATATGGAGGTACATAAAGACCCATTAGCTCCGTTTCATATCCATACGAATAGAATGAATATTAAAGTATTGGGTACTACCTTAAATATTTCTGATTATACAGACAACTCCAGTTCTAATGTGGTTCTAGTAAATGGAAAGGTTGAGGTTGAAGAGTCTATAAATAGTTACCAACTATTAACACCACACGAAAAGTTTGAAAAAATTGGAGAAAATTGGTCCATATCTGAAGTCGATGTTAATGAGTATATCAGCTGGAAGGATAACTATATTGTAACTAAGAACAAACCTATAAGTGAACTACTCAAAATTATCGAAAGACAATATAATGTCAAAATTATATATAAAGATAGAAACTTACTAGAAGAGAAAACTTGTACAGGAAAGTTCATTCTAAATAAAGATTTAGATACAACTCTAAAGACAATATCTGCACTAACCAAAACTAAATATTATCAAGAGAATAACACAGTCTTTATTGATTAAAATAAATGCACAAAACAAATACATCTTAAATCATTTAATCAAAAAAGTAACCGGATATAGTTGGCCCTACAGTCCGGTTACTTAAGCCGATTAAATTCAACAAATGTTAAATAATCATGTTAAAGTTATGAAGAAAATCGTAAACTATGAAGAGAATGAATCACGGTATTTCATTTCTCATTTTAAACACACCAAAAAGTTAATAAATATAGGTATAGCTATACTTGCTTTAACTTTCACCTTGCCGTTAAATGCTAACCTTGCATTTAGCTTTAATGGAGTTCAAAACATTAAAAGTGTAAAAGAACTTTTAAATACTGTAGAACAGACTTTTAATTACAGCATTATTGTGGATGATGATGCTATGGAACAACTTAATAAAACAACGTCATACCAACTAAGTGGTACCAATGTACAACAAGTTATGACTGAGCTATTAAGTCATACTAATTTAACTTACCATATAGCTGGTAAACAAATCATTATCTCTCCAAAAGAGACTAAGAAACAGAGTACACCTGTGCAACAATTGACACAGAAACAACAGCTTCTTAAAGGTACAATTGTCGATGAGAGTAAAGAGCCATTAGTAGGTGTTAACATATCTGTAGATGGATCTACAAATGGAGTAATATCTGATATAGATGGCAACTTTAATATTACACTTGCAAAAGGAGATGTGCTGAGATTTTCTTACATAGGTTTTATTACACAAACTGTTACCTATAAAGGACAAGAACAGCTTAATGTTGTTCTTAAAGAAGACACACAAAAGCTTGATGAAATTGTAGTAGTAGGATATGGTACAACCTCTAAAAGAAAAACAACATCGGCAATAACTTCACTTAAAACAGAAGATTTAGTAAAAGCACCTGTTCCTAATATCACTCAATCTTTAGCTGGTAGAGCACCTGGGCTAATCGTAACATCTTCGGGTGGAGGTATTGGTTCTAATGCATCTATATCAATTCGAGGAGGTGGTACACCACTCTATGTTATAGACGATATTATTTCGGAAGAGCGAGATTTTCAAAACTTAAATCCTGATGATATTGACCAAATGACCATACTAAAAGATGCCTCAGCAACAGCAGTATATGGTGCGAGAGCTGCAAATGGTATTGTTTTAATATCGACTAAAAAAGGCAAAACTGGTAAAATGAATATTGATTATAGTTTCAACTATAATTTAAGTGAACCAAGTTATTTACCTAAAAAACTAGGTTCGTATGAAGCTGCTTATTATGTGAATCAGAGTTTAATAAATGATGGGCTAGCTCCTACATATTCCGAAGAGGTTCTACAAAAATACAAAGATGGATCGGATCCATATATGTATCCAAATACTAACTGGCAAGACTTATGTATGAGAAGTTTTGCTCCTGAACAACGCCACAACCTATCTATTAGTGGAGGTAATGAATATACAAAAGTATATACAGGCATAGGATATTATGACCAAGAGTCTATCTACAAAACTAATAGTAACAACTTACAGCGCTACAATTTTAGAACTAATATTGTAACTAGTTTCAAAGAGATTGGTTTAAAAGTAACATCTGGAGTTGAGGCTTATATATTAAAACTTAAAGAACCTTATACACATCAAGGTAGAGGGTACTATACTACATGGTCGCACATCCAAAACAAACGTCCTTTTGAGTTAGGTTACAATAAAGATGGACAAATATTTAGCGGCACAAACGATAGCCCATTAATAGATATCAGTAGTGATGGAGGTTATTTTAAACAAGAAAAAAGCTCTGTAAGGGCTAACCTTGGCCTTGAGTGGGCTGTTCCTTACGTAGAAGGACTTAAACTAAAGGCTCTAAGTAGCTATACAATAGTAAATGATAGAAACAAAGCTTGGCAGAAGACTCCTTTTGCATACGATCTTGAAGGGAATCCTAATACACCTAGTAAACCTAACCTAAGTAAAGGAACTTATTATCATAGAAATTTTACATCTCAATTCTTTGCTGACTATAACAACTCCTTTGGCAAACATACTGTTGGTGGAACTGTCGGAATGGAAGTAAGTGGTAGTGATCACGATAATAGCTCTCTTTCAAGACAAGGTTTTCTGTTGGACGTTGACCAAATGAATGCTGGTCCTGTTAGCTCGGCAAAAAATAGTTCTAGTGAGTTTGTAGGATTTAGAAGAGCTGCTTTAATAAGCAGAGCTCAATATGACTACGATGCTAAATACATTGCAGAAGCTAGTGTGAGATACGATGGTAGTGACTACTTCCCTAAAGGAAACCGTTGGGGTACATTCTTCTCGGGTTCTTTGGCATGGGTAGTATCTGAAGAAAATTTCTGGAGAGTACTAAGAGAAAAACACATACTAGACCTATTCAAGATTCGTGGATCGTATGGAGAAATAGGACTAGATGGTAGTGAGGGGCGTTTAGGAAGATACGAATACTTACCATCATATAATTTACACGAACGTGGTGGATATATTGGTGGGGAGTATATGCCAGGATTTAGTGAAGGTAGTCTAGTATCGAAAGACATTACTTGGTACACAAGCAAAAATATGAATATTGGTTTTGACTTTGCTTCTTTAAACAATCGACTTTCTGGATCATTTGACTACTTTAGAATGATTACAAAAGGTTATTTAGCCTCTCCTTCAAACGTTGGTTACACCCAACCTTTAGGCAAGAATTTACCTAAAGTAAAATCTAACGGAGAGAGTATTAGACAAGGTGTAGAATTTGTACTACAATGGAAAGATAATATAGGCGATTTAAGATATGGTATCTCTACTAACTTTACGTTATATGATAATAGATGGAATATAAACCCTGATGAGGCAGAAACCAGACTTAAAAATCCATACATAAGGGGTACACAAGTTGGTAGTTATTGGGGAATAGGATTGAAAACTGATGGCTTCTATAAAGACTATGAAGACGTAGCTAATACTCCAAAACGTCCAGGTTCAACAAACCTTGTTGCTGGAGATTTAAAATATCAAGACTTTAATGGTGATGGTATTATTGATGGTAATGACAACAGGCGCATAGGCAAAGCAGGATCACCAAGAGGAAATTATGGTATTGCCGTTGACTTGGATTACAAAGGTTGGTTTATGAATATGTTATGGCAAGGTGCTACATCATATGATATACAAATGGGAAGCATATTACAAGGTGGAAGTAGCCAATACTTACCTATCATCTATGGTTTCCAAAAAAACTACTGGACACCAGAATCAACAAAAACTCGCTACCCAAGGTTGCATAGTTCTTCTGGATATAACGGCAATAACAACCACCAAACATCTGATTTCTGGTTAGTAAATGCCGCATATATTCGTCTTAAAAACCTATCAGTAGGTTATGATTTTAAACACGAACTACTAAGAAAGGTGAGTTGGTTATCTAAATGTACGTTAACTCTTTCTGGATATAACTTACTAACATTTAGCCCTGCTAAAAAATATGGTATGGACCCAGAAATTGGAGATGGAAGTTTATATACCTACCCTATTTCTAGAGTATATTCTATTAGCTTAAATTTAGGATTTTAACCTTAAAATGAATAATATGAAAATTAAAAAATATATACTACCAATAATATGTGGAGCAGCTATGTCTTTGCAAAGTTGCGACAGTTTTTTAAACACAGAACCTACAGAAAGCTATAGTGATGATACCGTATGGAGTAATCCATCTACTACAGATGCTTTTATTATACAAACCTACCCCTCTATTTTTAATTGGTATCAGAACTTCGAGTACATGGATAAAGTACTAACGACAAATGCTATTGCTGTTCGTGAAGTTTGTTCTAGCGAAGCTAGAGGATTAACTACACGCGAGTGGGATTGGGGCTTTAATCGATTTGGTTCAATCAGAAATTGTAATCTAATTATTGAAAAAGTTACAGCATCTTCTACTCTACCAGAGAGCTATAAAAAACAAGCAATTGCAGAGGCTAAAATGCTACGTGCTATGATTTACTTCGATTTAGCAAGACACTCTGGTAGATTCATCTGGGTGGACCGTGTTTTAGATCAAAAAGATAATTTTAACCTTCCACTTACAAAAGATATTAAAGAGAGTTACGCTTATATTTTAAAAGATATACGTGATGCTGTAGCAGATTTACCTAAAAAAGCTAAGTCGGGCAGATTAACAAGAAATGCAGGATTAGCACTTCAATCAGAAATTTGTATCACTGCTGCTGCCTACACTGGTGATAAAGCTCTTTTCAAAGAGGCTATTGATGCAGTAGATGCCATTGAAGGTGCTACTCTTGACACTGATTACGGATCCATATTCAATGAGAAAGGTGCCTACTCTTCTCAAGAAATTTTACTGGCTTCGTACCGAAATAAAGATGATACACAGTGCCAAAATGTACCAATGATACGTATGCACCCTAATGTGCCAAACTCTATGATGGATAAAACGGGTAGTGGTCCACACTGGAATACAGATTTAGTTTTTGAAGGATGGATGTTTTTTGCTCCTTCTCAAAACCTAGTTGACGACTATTTAGTTATTGATGCCGAAAGCAAAAAAGCTGTAAGATGGAATGAGTCTTCTCAATTCAAGAAAAACACACAGCTATTATCAGCTAGTGAAGCTAGAACTTTAATTCCTCCACATGATGAAGCTGAAATTGTACCTGGTAAAACATTAGCTTACAAAGCTAAAGATGGACATGTTATAAGTGATTTAATGTATCAGAATAGAGATAAGCGTTTTGAGGAATCTATCCTTTATGACGGTTGTGAGTATTACAACGAGACTTTGTATATGTGTCAAAAAGGAAATATGAACCGAGCATCAACAACCAATTTTGGAAGTGACCATGTGCCATTAAGTAATTATGGTTGGAGAAAATCGATGTATAACGTAAGTCCTAGAATATATTGGAACACATTTACTGATTATCACTTTGTTATTTTTAGATATGGTAGAGCACTACTTAACAAAGCAGAAGCATTACTTTGTTTAGCTAAAGAAGACCCTTCTAAACTATCCGAAGCTATTAGCACATTCAATCAAACAAGAACAATTCATGGAGGACTACCTGCATCTGAAGCTAACTCTTTACAAGATGCTTGGGTAGATTATAAAAGAGAAAGAAGAGTTGAACTTGTTATTGAATCTGACTATTATTGGAGTCTTTTACGTTGGGGAAAGTATGGTTATGAAGCAAATAACGGAGAAGCTCCAAACGGCATTATTGAAGAGTTAAATTCACCAGCAACTTTCCCTGAAATATCGGCCGATAGAAAAGCTGTATATATTGGAAACATACAGTTCCAAAATGACAAGCGTGAGTTTAAAAATGAAAGAGCGTATCTCTTCCCAATACCACAAGGCTTAATAAACGCCAATAATGCAATAACAGATCAAGATCAAAACCCAGGGTGGTAAGTATAAATTCTAATAGATTGAAAATATGAAAAATTATAAAATACTATTTATTAAAAGCCTATTAATAGCTGTATGCCTACCGCTATTAACTGCATGCTGGAAAGACTTACCTGCATATGAAGAAGCTGAGATAACTAAAGTAGGCTTTTACCATAGATTTCCAGGACCTAATATTGATAGCATGACACAAGAACCTATCATGATAGAAAAAGAGTTGTCTTGTAAGTATGATATAAACTCTGAAGAAGCTGTTATTAAAGTTAAAGTAACCGTACCACCTGCTAATGGTGATTTTACGGAAATCGAAAGAGATAAAGTAAAACAAAGTGCTTTATGGGGGTATGTTAATCTATCTACAGCTGCTAGAATAGCTCCTCTAAAAGAGGCTAAACCTCTTGGTACAAAAGATGACTGGACTAAAGAACATGATTTTGTTGTTAAAGCTGCCAATGGGAAAGTAAAAACCTGGACCATTCAAATAGAGTCGTTTAATAAATAAATACTACTCCTAATTATTTAGGATAAGAGCCGTTATTTGAAATATAATAACGGCTCTTTAAAATAACTAACACATAGCCCCATTTAAATATGAGAAGAATTGTATTAACAATAGCTATTTTATTAGCACTAACCGAACCAACATTTGCCAATAGTAACGACACTATCTATGCTAAAGATATGGGACTGATGCCCAATACTTTTAAAGACTGCACACAGCAAGTCCAAAAGATATTAGATTTCTGTAAAAAACAGAATACTAAAGTACTAGTTTTTGAAAAGGGACGTTATGATTTTTGGACAGAACACGCAGCAACTAAAAACTATTTTATATCTAATACCTCAAGTGAAGAAGAGTGCCCATCCAAAGTTAAAACAATAGCTATTTTAATAGAGCAAATGAAAGACTTATCTATCATTGGAAATGATGCTACTTGGATGTTTCATGGAAAAGTTACTATGCTAGCTCTAGACAAATGCGAAAATATATTAATCGAAAACATTCATTTTGACTTTGAAAGACCTGGAGGAAGTGAGTGCACTGTTCTAACAAGTACAGATCAAGATGTTGTTGTTAAGTTCCATAAAGATTCTAAATACTACATAGACCACGATAAACAGATACACCTTTATGGCGAAGGGTGGAGAACTAATATCAGTCATTGTATAGAACACCATGCTAAGACCGATCATTTTACATATAGCTTAGCTTGGAAAAAACTATCGACATCCGAAGCTATAGAAATCGCCCCTAATATTGTAAAATTCAATATAACAGAGAAGTTAAATTTAACTCCAGGAAACACCCTTACAATACGTGATATTATTAGAGATCAAGTGGGCATCTTTATTTTAGAGAGTAAAGATATAACTTTAAAAAACACATTTGTACACTATATGCACGGCTTAGGAATTGTTAGTCAATATTGTAAAAATATCAATATGTTAGGTGTAAACTGTATGCCTACTCATAATAGTGGCCGAATACTAGCCTCCTCGGCAGACTTTATGCACTTTTCAGGATGTAGTGGATTAGTCAAAATTGAAAAATGCAATTTCTCAGGAGCTCAAGATGACCCTATAAATGTACATGGTACTAACCTTAGAATAATAGATAAAATTAGTCAATACCAAATACGAGTACGATTTATGCACCCTCAAAGTTATGGTTACAATGCTTTTTTCAAAGGTGATACAATTGCTTATGTACAAGCAAAAAGCATGATTAGAGGGACTAAAACATGGATAAAAGATATAAAGAGAGAGAGTGACAGAACTTTAATTTTAACGTTAAATAATCCCATCCCTAACAATATTATTTTAAACGAAGATTGCATTGAAAACCTATCCTGCACGCCCGAAGTTGAAATAAGAGACTGCTATTTTACCAGAACTAGTACTAGAGGTACCTTAATAACAACTCCTAGAAGAGTGGTTATTGAAAATAACACCTATTATAAAACAGGTATGAGTGCAATACTTATTGAAGGAGATGCACAAGGCTGGTATGAATCGGGACCTGTTAAAGATGTACTAATACAAAACAACAAGTTTATTGACTGTGCTTATAATGGTGGACCTGGTAATGCAGTTATTGCAATCCACCCATCTAATAGCGTAGTTAACCCACTTAAACCTGTACATAGAAACATTAGAATTCTCAATAATAGTTTTGATACTTGGGGTAACCCTATTTTATATGCTAAAAGTACTGCAGAAATTATATTTTCAAATAACTCTATAGTAACATTTTGCAAAAATAATGCGACCCCCATTTTTGAATTTAATGGATGTAGTCTGATAAGAATTTTCAAAAACATCATAAATGGCTACCATAATCCTATGGTAAAAACAACTAATATGAAAGCAAACTATATAAAGACTGATTTAAAATAAAGTAGTCTTTATCAATGTTATTATCCTAGAAGATCGGGGCTGTATTAGAAATATAAATCTATTTACAACCCCGGTTTTATACCTATAAATACATACACAATATCAATATCTACATTTTGATAACAAACCTATTTCGA
Organism: Bacteroides sp.; assembly: GCA_030151885.1. Classification (GTDB taxonomy): domain Bacteria; phylum Bacteroidota; class Bacteroidia; order Bacteroidales; family Bacteroidaceae; genus Bacteroides_E. The sequence goes on along the minus strand of JASLCG010000085.1, from coordinate 5,482 downwards.
CATAATTTACACCTTCCTTCCAAGACTGATACGTTAAACTTGCCTTGAATTAGTAATCGTTCATCTAGAAATATACAGTGTTCATCGATTTTATATAGGATATATACCTTTGAGAGAGTATTTTTGAGTAAATTAATAAAAACTCATAAAGCTATGACGAATCAAGAAAATTACAACTTTAACCAGCCACCTAAAAAAAATAATGCTGGAATTGCCATTGCTCTGATTGTAATTGGAGTTCTTTTTTTACTAAAGAACTTAGGTTTTATTCCCTATGGAATTAGCTCATTCATCTTTACATGGCAAACTCTTCTAATAGGGATAGGTATTTGGAATATCTTCAAAAAAAATTATGTATCTGCTACTGTACTAATTGTTATTGGAGTATTTTTCATTCTTCCTAATCTCGGTATCTACGTACCTAATTTAGCTTTTTATGCGCGTCCTAGAATTACTTGGCCTATAATTCTTATTATTATAGGTGTAGTTATCTACTTTGGTAAAAATAAAAACAAGAACTACAGGTATCAATTTGACAATTCTCAACAAAATAACAGTACATTTAATACTACAAATGAGGAGCCAAACACTCAACAGCACTATACAAGTAATCAGTATTTAGAATATATTGATGAAAGTGTTATTTTTAGTAACTCCACTAAATTCATACTCTCTCAAAATCTAAAAGGAGGAGATGTTAATGTCGTTTTTGGAGAAATGATTATTGATTTAAGAAGAGCGAAATTGGCTGGAGATAGAGCTATGCTTAAACTAGACACAGTGTTTGGAAGTACTATTGTTTTTGCACCAGACGATTGGAACATACAGATAAGTAATCAAACAATTCTTGGAAGTTTTTACGATAAGCGTTTTACTAATACCACTACATACAAAGAAGGTAAACCTCTTTTAATTATTACAGGAAACACTATTTTAGGTAGCTCAGAAATAAGAAGCTAATATGCAAACAACAAAACTATACCTCTATTTTCAACTATTAGTAGCACTATTAATAGGAGCTATCTATTATGCCGCTCTATATCCCCTATGGAGTAGTGAAACATTATGGCTGAAAATAGATTCTGTAGTGTTTACCACAACTTTATTTTTTCTTTTAATAATACTAAAAGCCATTATAGGTACACAGGTGCTATCTCAATTGGAGTGGAAACAACGCACTATCAACTTCATTGTATTAGGTTGTTTATTCGTTTTAATGGGATTAGGTATTAATACCTTATATACTTACTACTTTACTCCTATATTCAGTGAAGCAATAAATTATATAGGTGTAAAAGCTATAATTTGGACACTGCTATACGGATGCTCTGTACAAGCTTATATTAATTATTTCACAATGGATATAAGATATCAAGAGTTATCTATTGAAGAAGATATTGATGAAAATTCTAAAGCCACTAATTCTTTAATTGAAAAAAATACTACAGAGACAGAGGCTAATAATGAAGGTGAATTATCTGATAATAATGATATTATTGAACGAATTAGTATAAAAGATGGAAATAAAATAGAAATTATTCCTGTTGAAGATATCGTACATATCCAAGCTAACGGCGATTATGTCATGATTCATACATTTAATAACAAGTTTATAAAAGAACAAACCATGAAATGTTTGGAAGAATCATTACCTAATAGTATCTTTGTAAGAGTTCATAGATCTAGCATAGTTAATATAACCTATATCTCCCAAATGGAGTTATATGGAAAACAGAGCCAGATTTTAAAATTATCTAATGGTGTACAAATTAAAATTAGCGCTAATGGATATAAACGATTAAAAAGAATATTACATATATAACACATAATTCAACCTTTAACCAAAGACCTCCCTTATACCATTTTATTTTGGTAGAGGGAGGTCTTCTTTATATCTAATCCTAGTAACACTGATTCTCAGAAATCGATAGAGAATCAATATTTTTCTAAAAACTTATTATTTCTTCCTAGCTTTAAGCTTTATCTCTACAAATGTTGCTCCATCACTTGTATAATCGGTAGTAGCATCAAAAATAAGAGTTAACTCTCCATCGTTTATGTAATACTTAATGTATTTCTCATCACCATTCTCCAAATACATTGCCAAGCTTCCGTCTTTAGCCTCATATTCACCTTTCGCATCAGATTTTTTAACTCTAGCTACCATATCATCATACAGAATAAGTAATGTCTTATCTGAACTGAATACCAACGATTTGTACTTATATTCTTCTTTTGCCTTTAACTCAATTTCTTCCTTTGAACTTGAGGAGTTGCTTTTCACATTTACAACAACCTCTGTTTTATCTTGATTAACGTACCAAGTACCTATGATTCTCTTATCAAAATCCTCATCACTTGTACACGATGCCAACATAATAAGTGGCAATACAAATAGAATGTAATAAATCTTTTTCATCTTCTTGAATATTTCATTTTTTAATATAATCTTATCTATTTAAAAACAAATATATAAAAAAACAGCCTTATTATATATTATATTACCCAACTGTTATTTTTAGATAGAAGATCTATTCTTTTCTAGAACAGTATGCTAAACATGTAATTTAGATTTCTATAAAACAATATACTACTATTCATTCTTCAGCCACTCAATAACAACCTAAACACCAAATAGCAACTACTAATAAGATTCATTGTTTATCAGCCATTACAAAGAGATAATTACTGTGTCGCAATGTATATTAAGTGCCATGAATAATAAACAAAGTGAGTTTTCTTTCCAGTTTTTATACTTATCTTTGATTTATTGTAAATTAACTATCGTATAACATTGAAATTGACATCTATATATATGAAGAAATTATTCTTATCCATTATTTGTATGCTCTTACTACTAGCTCCAATTAACGCTCAAAGAGTAGGGTTAGTTATGAGTGGAGGTGGAGCTAAAGGTATGACTCATATCGGAGTGATTAGAGCGTTAGAAGAGCATGGTATACCTATAGATTATATAACAGGTACATCAATGGGAGCTGTTATAGGTTCTCTCTATTCAATTGGATACTCTCCAGATGATATGGCCGAATTAATAGGCTCTGAAGACTTCAGAAGATGGTATACAGCTCAGGTTGAACCTGAGTATGTCTATTTCTTTAAAAAGAACCATGCAACACCAGAGTTTCTTAACATCCGAATGAATGTTAAGAAAGATTCTGTCAGTGTTAAAACGCAGTTTTTACCTACAAGTGTTGTAAATCCTATTCAAATGAATATCGCATTTATGGATATTTTTGCAAGAGGTAATGCTGAGTCTCAAGGAGATTTTGATAAGTTATTTGTCCCCTTTAGGTGTATTGCCTCTGATGTGTACAACAAGAAACAGATGATTTTTAACAAAGGAGACCTAGGAGATGCCGTACGTGCCTCAATGAGTTTCCCCTTTGTTTTTAAGCCCATCAAAATTGATGGAGTCCTAGCTTTCGATGGAGGTATATACAATAACTTCCCTGTTGATGTTATGACTAAAGATTTTGATCCTGATATTATTATTGGCAGTATTGTTGCCAAAAATCCAGATGCTCCAGAGATGGATAATATCATGAGCCAAATTGACAATATGGTTATGCAAAAATCTAACTACGACTTACCAGACTCATTGGGAATATCTTTAAACTTTAAGTTTACTGATATAAGCCTGATGGATTTTGATAAAGTAAAAGAGCTAGATAAAATTGGTTACGATCAAACCATCAGCATGATAGATTCAATTAAATCTAGAATTCCTAGAAGAGTGTCCGAGGAGAGCGTACAATTAAGACGTAAAATATTTAAAGGAAGTTTACCTGACTTCAGATTTAAAAACATACGAGTGCGTGGAGCTAATTCTAAACAAGAAACCTACATTTTAAGGGAGTTTACACCCGATTTACCTGGTGGTTACATCTCTTTTGAGAATTTTAAACGTACCTACTTCAAATTATTAACAGGAAACCTAATTTCAGAGATTATACCCCATGCCGTATATAATGGAGAAGATGATAGCTACGATATTGATATGCAAGTCTTTTTCCAAGAAAACTTTACAGCAAGAGTAGGAGGAAACATCTCAACAGCCAATGCTAATGAGATTTATTTAGGACTATCTTACCTCAACGTTAACAATATTGCTAAAGAAATCAGCTTCGACACACAAATAGGTAAGGTATATAACAACGCACAGCTAATGGGGCGCTTTGACTTACCTACAAATATTCCTTCTTCGTACCGAGTAATCCTATCTGCTAGTAGCTTTGATTATTATAGAAACGATAAAATTTTCAGTCGTAAAGCAAACCCTATTTTCAATAGTAATGATGAGTTGTTCACCAAAGTTATTGCCTCATTACCATTTATGACTACTAAGAGAGTTGATTTTTCTTTTGGATTGGCTAAGTTAAGAGATAAGTACTATCAAACTAAGATTATTGACTTTGAGAATGATCGTCCAGATAGAAGTACATACCGTCTATGGGGTGGATCAATGGGTATTGAAAGTAATACCCTTAACTATAAACAATACTCTACAGAAGGTTATTATGAAAAGTTAAGTGCACAAGTATATTGGGGCGAAGAACATTATAGACCAGGAAATACTGTTGAAGATGTGAATAAAAATCAGCAACACTCATGGTTACAATTCTTTTATAATAGAGAACAATACTATTCTCTAAAAAATAATTTTGTACTAGGATGGCAAGTTGAAGCTTTATACTCTACTAGAAACTTCTCGGACAACTATCAAGCTACAATGATGCAAGCTGGCACCTTCTCTCCTACTCCACACAGCAAACTGTTCTACAATGAAGATTTCCGTGCAAATCAATATTTTGCTGGTGGAATCAAACCTATTTTTAAATTGGGTAAGCTACTACAATGGCGTACAGAACTGTATGGATTCTTCCCTATTTTCCCTATAAAACAGGATGAATTCCGTAAACCATACTACGGCAAAGCTTTCTCTAAAGCAGAGTTCTTAGCAGAAACAGCAATCGTATTTCAGCTTCCATTTGGAGCTGTTTCTGGTTTCTTCAATTATTATAGCTCACCAAGAAAAGAGTGGAATGTAGGTTTATCTATCGGATGGCAATTATTCAACTATAAATTTATTGAATAAGATTACTAGATATAATTATATTTAAAAAGCTTTATAGAATAAATGTTTTCTATGAAGCTTTTTTTATCTGTATGCTCGATATTGCTTAGGTTAGAAATTCTATAACAAAATCCTTACAAAGAGTAAGACCTAACCTATAAATACATAAAAATAATAAAAAATCAAGAACTTCATAACACGCTAATAATGTGCCTTTTCAAGCTGGTAAAGCTGTATTCTAAATATATTTAAAGAAAAAAAGGCTGCCTATAATTTGGTTGAAACAAAAAAAACAGTACCTTTGCAATCGTTAAACAAAACGGCCCCGTAGCTCAACTGAATAGAGCATCTGACTACGGATCAGAAGGTTGCAGGTTTGAATCCTGC
>JASLCG010000053.1 GCA_030151885.1 Bacteroides sp. | reverse complement strand
CATTTTCCAAATCAAATTCACCATCTTCGTCTTTAAATTTGTCTGATGAAAATAAACTATAATATCTAGACCTTCTTTTTGCTTCATTAGACATCAATGAATATTGAACTTCTTTTTGATTTTCCCAATTTACATCTGATAAACCAAGACCACTTTCTTCAGCCTTTTTATATCTATATTGTTCTAATGTTAATTTATCATTGAAAGGGTTTATATTATGCAAAAATAAACCAACTCTCTCTAATATAAAATCCATTCCTTGACTAAGCGCTGTTAAAAGAACTTCACCAACATCTAGGAATAATTTTTTCAATGTAACTTCCTGACCATCAAATAAACTCTTCTCACCTTTAAAATAAGACCCTAAGTCATTATATAGTTTAACTAAACTCTCTATAATTGGAGCTAGTTTTCCATATTGCTCTCTAAAGGCTTCATAATCTTCTGTCATATCAATCTGCCAACGATTTAACAACACACGAACCCAATCTATCGCATAAAGAATACCCCCGATAATAGCAACTACTTTAGCAACACCCATTAATCTAGAGTTATAAATCCCTTTCAACATACCATACATACCATTTAAGATCATAAATGCAGGTGCTGTTGCCACTTTCAATGTTGTTGAAAATGTTTTTCCTATACCTTTAGTTAATAAGGATACTAGCTTTCTACCTTTAGTTTCCTCTTTAGTTAATTCAGCATTATCCTCTTTATCCTTTTTACTACTTTTACTTCCTACTCCCTCTTCTTCCTGTTCCTCAATATTATCTTTTAACTGTTCAACCTCTTCAGCAGTTTTACTTGTATTGATAGATATATTTTTTAAAATTTCAGAAACTTTTTCATCAACCTCTTTTTCTCTATCCTTAGTAACAGTCGGTTTGCTAGTAACCTCAAATTTAACATTAGGAACTTCCTTTTGTGTAATAAAGGGTTTAGCTATTTGATCTGTTAAACTAAAAGAACCATCTCTTAATCTCTTATCACCAAACTGTTTACCTAATTTAGAAGAAGCGCTTTCAACGTCCTCTACTTTTTGGATATTAGGATCTTCAATATCTTTCATGAATTCTTCTGTTTCAGCTTTTCTTTTTTCCTCAAGCTCTTTAGATCTTTCTAATTCTTTAAGCCTTGTCTGTTCTTTTAAATTAACAATAAGAGATTCAGTTTCAGCAATTGTATTAGAGATTACACCATAATTCTCTTTAATAATCTCGTCAGCATGAACAGCACCTTTTCTTAAATCAGTAACTTTAAAATCAAATGCTTTAGCATAATTTTTTCTAGCTTCATGATGGCGTTCCCATTTATCCCTATACCGTTTTCTAGTTTCAGGTTTAGCCATCTTTTCATATTCCCTTACATCAGGTCTTCTAGGGAATTGTTCTTTTCTGTAATTGATAGTTTCTTTTTGTTTTAATGATAAGGTGTCTATTGCAACCTCAATATTTTTTAATTGATTTTCCAACTTCATTAAATTTTTCTGAACATTGGGTATATCTTTATACTTATCAAAAACATCCAATGCTTCTTGAACTATTTTTTCAGTGTTATACTTATCATGTAATAGTCTATCAATTATATCTTTAGTATTTCTAAGATCCTTGTTTGCCTCATCTATTGTCGACAATACTTCAGGATTCTCAAGCTCAAATATTTGAGGTATATGTTTACCCTCTCGTTTATCCTCCATACTAACTACCTCCGAAGATTAATATATTCATTCTCATTAAAGAATCTCTCTATAATAAAATTTAAACCTTTAATATAATTTCCTAATGAACCTTTAATTCTAATAGTGTCTGATAATTGTCTTCCATAGATAAAAAAGATCGCAGGCATCTCATAAAAATCATAATTTGTATCAATCTGTAGATTATTAAGAGCGTCTAATGGATCATCAAATAATTCCTCATATGTCGGTTTTCTGAATAAGAACACTTCACCATCATATTCAAAAACATTTCTAGAGCATAACTCCATATCTGATAATTTGAATACCTCACCATTAAATTCTATCTCTTCATGTAGAAGTTTATTATGAGCTAAAAGTGTAATAGTTAGAAATTCATATTCTTCAGAAGTTAAATCTTCATCTATATCTAATATCCCTTTAATAGCAGGCATAATCATTTGATGAATAGTCAAATCCTCATCTAAATCATATGTCCTAAAAAATTTTCTATGATATAGTGTTATTTTGGGGATATTGTATTCAATACCGTTTAGCTTAATCTTTTTATCGCCTTTACTTTTGATATCTAATCTAATCTTTGCCATATTCTATTCTCTCGTAAATTCTGGTCCATCTAATTCGTAAGGTGCTTCTTCTCTATCTTTATTCAGGTACGGGAATAAGTGAGAATTGTCAGCGCCTTCAGGAATAATAATTTGTCTAGCATTAGCTGATTTTTCGCCATTATCATACTCATATACATTATCATCAGGTAGATAATTTTCAGGATAACCTTTACCTTCAGGATTTATTTTTTGGTCATACATGAAATCAATAATATCTTCTGAATTACACATGGTATAAACATGAGTATAAAATT
>JASLCG010000108.1 GCA_030151885.1 Bacteroides sp. | reverse complement strand
TACTCCAAGTATGTTGCCGATATACCTTAGGCATGTCGGCAACATACAGATGCTTACTCTAAGTATTGGTCCTTATTAAACTCAATAATAAAAGGCAACAAACATATGTTTGTTGCCTTTTATACTTTTTATATTGAATTTTATTATTTCAATAAAGAATTTGGATCAAGATGGTCAGCCTCAATATCTTTAAAATAACGGTAAGTACCTACTCTTAGATCTTCTGTTGCAGCATCATCACAAATAATAAGACCTTTTTCGTGAAGTTGAAGTGCACTAATAGTCCACATTTGGTTTACACTACCTTCTACTGCATGATAAAGAGCACGAGCTTTATTATGACCATTAACAATAATCATAACTTCTTTAGCCGATAAAATAGTTCCAACACCTACAGTAATTGAAGTTTTAGGCACTCTATTAACATCACCATCAAAGAAACGAGAGTTTGCAATTATAGTATCTTTTGTCAATGTTTTTTGACGAGTACGAGAAGATAAAGAAGATCCTGGCTCATTGAAAGCAATGTGTCCGTCAGGTCCAATACCTCCCATAAATAAATCTACTCCACCATATGAAGCCATTTTCTCTTCGTAGCGAGCACATTCTGCATCAAGATCTTCAGCATTACCATCTAGAAGATTTGTATTCTCTGGTTTAATATTAATATGACCAAAGAAGTTTTCCCACATAAATGTGTAGTAGCTTTGTTTGTGATCTCTTGGAAGGCCTACATATTCATCCATATTAAATGTAACTACATTTTCAAATGAAACAAGACCTTTCTCGTATAGTTTAATTAGGTTTTTATACATACCTAGAGGAGTAGAACCAGTAGGACAACCCAATACAAATGGTTTTTCTGAAGTAGGATTAGCTTTGTTAATTTTTGCAGCTACATAATGAGCAGCCCAAAGCGATACAGCATCATAATCTGGCTGAATAATTAGTCTCATGATTAATATATTAAATTATAGATAAAAAATAGTCTTATATAATATTTAGTTACGATCTTTTTTCAATCTGTCTGCCATACATTTTGCAATATGAACACACTGATCAAAATCTGCCACTTTCATAGCATGTTTCATCTCTGCAGGATCAGCTACAAGTTCAAATTTGCTTTTAGTAGCAAAATCAGCAAGTCTTTTTACAGATACACTAGCCCAACTAAAAGATCCAAAATAAGCTAAATATCTATTCTTCATATCTCTTAGAAGTATATCAGAAAGAATAGCATCAATTCTAGGATAAAGTTGGCCATTATAAGTAGGACTTCCAACTATTAAACCTTTATATTTAAATATATCAGCAATGATATAAGAAGGATCCGATTTATTTGAATTATGAATTATAATGTCTTTAATACCTTGTTCAGCCAATTCGGAAGCAATAGCCTCTGCCATAGCTTGAGTATTACCATACATAGTACCATAAATTATAACAACACCTTCTTTACTATTATATAGACTTAGGTCGTTATACATGGATACTACACGTTCAATGTTTTTAGGATCTGTCCATACAGGGCCGTGAGTTGATGCAATAACTTCTATTTTAACATCTTTCAGCTTTTCTAATGCCTTTTGTACAGGAGAACCATATTTACCAACAATATTAGAGTAGTAACGTATCATTTCATCCCAGTATTTTGATACATTCATCTTTACATCAACAAATGGGCCATCTAATGCTCCAAAAGTACCGAAAGCATCTCCAGAAAATATCACTTTATCTGTTGAATCATAAGTCATCATAGTTTCTGGCCAATGCACCATAGGAGTCATATAGAAATGAAGTTTATGCTTCCCTGTAGCTAAGAAATCTCCATCTTTCACTAAGTATTGCTCTCCAGTTACTCCATAAAATCCTTCAATCATATTGAATGTTTGTTTATTTCCAACAATGATTATATCAGGATAATATTCTTTGATTAACTTTATTGATCCTGAATGGTCAGGTTCCATGTGGTTAATAACAAGATAATTAATTGGTTTATCACCAATAACACTTCTAATCTTTTGATGAAAGATTTCAAAATAGCATACATCAACGGTGTCTATTAATGTAACCATCTCATCATCTATCAAATATGAGTTATAGGATACACCGTTAGGAAGAGGCCATAAACCTTCAAAAAGATGTTTGTCACGGTCGTTTACACCTACATAGTGTACATTTCCTTTAATTAGAGTATTCTGCTTCATTTTTTATTTAACTTCAATTGATAACAAAAGTAACTTTTTATTTTTAAATATTGAAAAGCTTACCCTGATAAGCTCCCAATTCTTTCATTCGTTTAATAACTAGTTCTGTGAATTCATAATTTTTCAGTCCCCAATCAGGAGTAATTACAAGTTCTTTTGGAGATTGTGATATGAATCGTTCAATTACAACTTCGGGATTTAGGTGCTGTATATATTCTACAACTATGTCACGATAGTCATTTACATCAAAGAAATGAAATTCATTAGGGTTATCTTTAAACTCCCTAGCCATTTTAGTCCCTTTAATAATTTGTAACTGATGTAATTTTATACTTGTTAAAGGTAATTTAGCTACAACCTTAGCCTGGTTTATAATTTCATCTTTTCGTTCACCTGGTAATCCTAGTATCATATGTCCCCCAACTGGTATATTGCGCGCAACTGTTCGCTCAATAGCCTCAACACTCTCTGCAAAGCTATGTCCCCTATTTATACGCAATAGCGTTTCGTCGTTGGTCGATTCTATACCGTACTCAACAAACACATGAGTGTGTTTATTAAGCTCTTCCAAATAATCGAGTAAAGTATCTGGCATACAATCTGGTCTAGTACCAATTACTAAACCTACCACGTTTGGTACTTTTAGTGCCTCTTCATACTTTTTCTTTAACTTATCCAGTTCTTCATAAGTATTTGTATAAGCTTGAAAATAAGCTAAATACTTCATAGAAGGGTATTTATAAGCAAAAAAATCCTTGCCTTCGTCTAGCTGGGTCGTAATTGTTTTTTCCGTATCACAATACGAAGGGTTAAAGCTCTGATTATTACAGTATGTACACCCTCCTCTACCTTTTAAACCATCTCGATTAGGGCATGTAAATCCTGCATTTAATGATATTTTTTGAACTTTAAATGGAAATATCGTTTTAAGATATTCTGGATATGTTCTATATAATTGTTTTACTTGAGTCATTATTTAGTGTTCTTATATACAAAGATATACTATTTAGAACAAATCTACATTGTTTACTTACTAACTTTTAGGAATATTACTTTATTTAAAACAGAAAAGCTATCTATAAAGTGTAGATTTAGACAAGATTAATTGAGATTATGCTCTCAATTATATTGGTTCTAGAATGTAAAAGGATGCTCTATTTTTTATACATTTGTAAAGATAGAAAACGGAATAAAAGAAAAACAAGTTATAATTATCATGAAAAAATTACATTTAGCTTTATTATTTTGTTTCATAACATTAGCTGGTATGGCACAAGGAACAAAACAATTGGAACTAAAAGATGTTGTTAGAGGCACTTTTACCCCAGAGAACATCTATGGAGTAATCCCTATGTCCGATGGTGAACACTATACACAACGTAACCCTGAGGGTACACAAATTATTAAATACTCGTTTAAAACAGGTAAGCCTGTAGAGGTTATATTTGATGTTAACAAAGCAAGAGACTGCGACTTTAAATCCTTTAATAGCTATACATTTTCTCCCGATGGGAGTAAAATTTTAATTGCTACTGAAAGAAAAGCTATTTATAGAAGGTCTTACACTGCAAATCACTTTGTATATACTATCTCAAGAAATGTTGTAGAGCCGTTGTCTTTAAATGGCCCCCAACAGGCTCCAGTCTTTTCTCCTGATGGGCATATGGTGGCTTTTGTTAGAGATAACAATATATACTTAGTGAAGTTTTTATATAATAATAGCGAGTCACAAGTTACTACTGATGGAAAATTCAATGAAATTCTTAACGGAATTCCAGATTGGGTCTATGAAGAAGAGTTTAGTTTTAACAGAGCACTAGAATTTAGTGCTGATAGTAAAATGCTAGCTTATATAAAATTTGACGAGAGTAAAGTTAAATCTTACTCTTTCCCTATTTTTGCTGGAGAAGCTCCTCACCATAAACAATACGAAGTTTACCCAGGTACTTACACTTACAAATACCCTAAAGCAGGAGAAGATAACTCTAAAGTATCTGTACACACATTCGATATTAAAAGTCAAGTTACAAGACAAATTCAAGTGCCACTAGCTAGTGATGATTATATTCCAAGAATAAAATTTACTAGCGACCCTGATAAACTAGTTGTTATGACTATGAATCGTCATCAAAACAGACTAGATATTTATGTAGCTAATCCAAAATCGACCATTAGTAAACTAGCTTTAAGAGAAGAAAGCAAATATTATGTGGAAGAGAGTGCATTAGACAACATTGAATTTTACGACAATAATTTTAGTTTAATTAGCGAAAGAGATGGCTATGCACACTTATATTGGTATAGTTTAAATGGTAATCTGATAAAGCAAGTTACCAAAGGAAAATTTGAGGTTAGTAACTTTATAGGTTGGGATGCAAAAGAAAATACATTTTATTACGAAAGTAATGAAGGAAACCCTACAGAAAAAGCCATATACAAAATAGACAGAAAAGGAAACAAATCTCTTTTAACAACCAAGAAAGGGCAGAACGAAGCAATCTTTAGTAGTAATTTTAAATACTTTATGAACAAGTATACAAGTTTTACTACTCCAATGGAAGTAACTCTTAATGATAATAAGGGTAAAGTACTACATACTTTAATTGACAATAAAAAACTAATAGAAGAACTAGCTAATTATAATTTACCTCAGAAAGAGATGTTTAGTTTTAAAACATCAAACAATACTGAGTTAAACGGATGGATGATGAAGCCTGCTAATTTTAATGCTTCCAAAAAGTATCCCGTTATTATGTTCCAATATAGCGGTCCTGGTAGTCAACAAGTACTAAACAGATGGGGCATTAGCTGGGAAACCTTTATGGCTACTCAAGACTATATTGTGGTTTGTGTAGATGGCAGAGGAACTGGTGGTCGTGGTGAAGAGTTCAAAAAATGTACTTATCTATACTTAGGTGTTAAAGAAGCCGACGACCAAGTTGAAACAGCTAAATACCTAGGATCTTTAAATTATATAGATGAAAATAGAATCGGAATTTGGGGATGGAGCTTTGGAGGCTATACAACTATTATGAGTATGAGCCAAGGTACACCTGTTTTCAAAGCTGGTGTTGCAGTAGCTCCTGTTACAGACTGGAAATACTATGACACTATTTATGGAGAAAGGTTTATGAGAACTCCTAAAGAAAACTTTGAAGGATACCATGCAACATCAGCCTTTAATAGAGCTGAAAACTTACATGGAAAATTATTAATAATACACGGTATGAACGATGATAATGTACACTATCAGAATGCCGCAGAGTACACTGAGTGCTTAGTGCAAAAGAATATTCCATTCGATATGCACGTATATACAAATCGTAACCACAGTATATTTGGAGGAAACACAAGATTACATTTATATTCTAAAATTACTGATTACTTCAAAACAAACCTTTAATTAAGAAATAGCCTTGATAAGCACCACATTTTTATTAAATTGTGGTGCTTATTTTTTATAAATAAATAATACATGAAACAACACGTTAGAAAACCCGAATGGCTCAAAGTCAAAATTGGGACGAATTTAAGATATACAGAGACTAAAAAGATTGTTGAAAACAATTGTCTTCATACCATATGCAGTAGTGGCAGATGTCCAAACCTTGGTGAGTGTTGGGGACGTGGTACAGCAACATTTATGATTGCAGGAGATTTATGTACTAGAAGTTGTAAATTTTGTAACACACAAACAGGAAAACCCCTAGCATTAGATCCTAACGAGCCAAATAATTTAGCCAGATCAATCTCTTTAATGAAATTGGAGCACGCCGTTATTACATCAGTAGATAGAGATGACCTAGACGACCTCGGAGCTCAACACTGGGCAGATACTATTAAACGAGTTAAAGAGGTCAACCCTAATACAACACTTGAAGTTTTAATTCCTGATTTTCAAGGTAGAAAAGAGCTAATAAAACTAGTAATAGATGCTGAACCAGATATTATATCTCATAATATGGAAACAGTAAGAAGAATATCTCCTGAGGTAAGAAGTGTTGCAACATATAATCAAAGCCTTGCTGTAATCAAACAGATTGCCGACAGTAATACTCGCTCTAAAACTGGTATTATGGTTGGTTTAGGAGAGACTCCAGAAGAGGTGTATGAATTAATGGACGACTTGGTTAATATAAATTGTAAGATACTAACAATCGGTCAATATTTACAACCTAGTAGAAAGCACTATCCTGTAAAAGAGTATGTTACACCAAAACAGTTCGATATATATAAAGATATTGGTTTAAAAAAAGGATTTGAAGTAGTAGAGAGTGGCCCATTGGTTCGTTCCTCATACCATGCTGAGAAGCATATCTAGAATCTATTATATTTTGAACTATCTTACCCAAGTAGTTGTTCATACTAAACAATTCCATTATTCTGTATGACAAGTAAAAAGAACATATCATCTGCTTTTAATATGTCACTAGGCTTTATTCCTGTATTAATTACCTTAATACTAGCCCAAGTGATATCTCAAAATATAGCTATATATATTGGTGCAATAACTAGCTTTATTGCATCCTTTATATCTTTAAGTAAAAAAGGGGTTAAAATACCTAAGTTTATTTTGCATATATCTACAGTTATCCTCTTAATCTTTACGATGGCAACTTTTATATATTGCAACTATTGCCCTTATGGATACCTTCCAATAACACTAGAGATAAGTATATTTATAGTCATGGCAATATTATACCTTCATAAAAAAAGGTTTGTTAATTTTGTTATAGAGAAACAAGGTCCATGTAATAAGCATTTTTACATACAAGGGGCTGAATCTGCTATTGTATCTGCTAGAATTTTTCTTCTCATTGCAGCAACTCACTTTGTTATTATGGGTGCATTTGGCATGTTTTCAGAGAATATTTTCTATAATAGACACATATTACTCTACGATATTTTCCCGCCAATTGTATTTATATTAACTATTATATTTAATGAAGTTGCTATCTATTACTTTAATAGAGTAACAAAACATATTGAGTATCTGCCTATTGTTAATATTAACGGAACTGTTATTGGGAAGACTCTAGCTCTAGATGCGCTTAATTACAAGAATGCCTATATCAACCCTGTTATAAGAGTTATCGTTACTGCTAATGGTAAATTATACCTTAGTAACCGATCCAACAATTGTATTATCGAGCCTAATAAGCTTGATATCCCAATGGAGTGTTATTTAAGATATGGAGAAACTTTGGAAGAGGGAGCTAAAAGACTTATTAAAAATGCCTTTCCTAAATTAAAGAATGAAAGCCCTATTTTCAATTTAGTCTATCATTTTGAAAACTCTGAAGCTAGTAGGTTAAACTATCTCTTCCTTATAGATGTCGATAAAGAAGAGTTAGTTCAAAATGTTAATTTTAAAAATGCGAAATTCTGGACTTTTGAAGAGCTAGACTTAATTATTAATAACGATGAAACGAGCTCATTGTTAAAGCAAGAGTACGACCATATTAAAAGTGTTATTTATACAAGAGAAAAATACAAGGCACTTTAGCTAAATCTGGTACCCCTTTTTTCCATTCTTGCACACTCTTCGTTTGTATATACTCACCCTCGCAAGTTATATTGGCAGCAATACAAAGCTTTGTTTGTGGACGACAATACTGTAAAATATCATCCAACATTTTATGATTCCTATATGGAGTTTCAATGAAAAGCTGTGTTTGGCTCTCTTTATAAATTCTATTTTCTAATTCTTTAAGTGCATGCATTCTATCAGAATTTTCAATAGGTAAATAACCATGAAAGGCAAAACTCTGCCCATTGAATCCTGAAGCCATTACTGATAAAATTATTGACGAAGGCCCTACTAAAGGAATTACTTTTAGTTTCTTCTTCTGTGCTATTGCTACTACATCCGCTCCTGGATCTGCTACTGCAGGACAGCCTGCTTCTGATATAACTCCAACAGATTCTCCATTTATTAATGGTTCCAAGTAATTCGAATACTGAGCTGCTGTGGTTCTCTTATTTAATTCATAGAACTTTAACTCATCTATATTTATTTCTCTATCTACTTTCTTCAAAAATCGACGAGCAGACCTAATGTTTTCAACAATAAAGTGTTTTATACTTAGAATTACCTCTTTATTATAGGTTGGTAAAACCTTCTCTATTTCTGTATCTCCAAGTGTTACAGGAATTAAATATAGTGCTTGTTCCATTTTTTCTTTTTTTATCTATACAAAAGTAATAATACAAAAATAAGCTGCCTACTCAAACGAGTAAAAACAGCTTATTTAGTAATTTATTCAGAGTTAATACACTCTTAGATTGCTTTATTACATACCTTTTTCGTATGCTTCCATAGCTTTAGCACTCATACCAACACTAGAGAAACCTCCATCATGGAATAAGTTCTGCATAGTAACTTTTCTAGTTAAATCAGAGAACATAACGATACAGTAATCAGCACAGTCATTGGCATCTGCATTTCCTAGTGGAGAAATTCTCTCTGCAAAATCATATAGCTTATCTAAACCACTAACACCTTGTCCAGCAGTTGTCATAGTTGGTGATTGAGAAATGGTATTTACACGTACTTTGCTATCTCTACCATAAACATATCCGAAGCTACGAGCAATTGATTCTAATAAAGCTTTAGCATCTGCCATATCATTATATCCAAAGAAAGTTCTTTGTGCTGCGATATAGGTAAGAGCTAATACCGAACCACCTTCTGCAATAGCATCAACTTTTTTTGCAGCTTGCAACATCTTATGGAATGAAACAGCTGAAATATCTAAAGTTTTATCGAAGAAATTATAGTTTAAGTCGTCGTATTCTTTCTCTTTACGAACATTTGGAGACATACCAATAGAGTGAAGTACAAAGTCTACTTTACCACCAAGTACCTCAACAGAACGTTCAAATACATTTACTAATTCATCAAAGTTTGTAGCATCAGCTGCAATAACTTCGCAATTAAGTTTTCCAGCTAAAGCACTAACTTCTCCCATTCGTACAGCAGCAGCTGTATTAGAAAGAGTTATTTGTGCACCCTCTTCAACTGCTCTTTCAGCAACTTTCCAAGCGATTGATTGGTCGTTTAAAGCACCAAAGATGATACCTCTTTTTCCTTTTAATAAATTATAACTCATATTGTTTTCTTTTTATCTTTAATGGTTATTGGCTACAAATATAATAGTTAATTGCATAAATCTATCAGAAGTGTGCAAATAAAACATAAGAGAGCTTTTTGATATTGAATGAAATTCAACACTTATTTACATCTTATTAGCTATATAATACAACATGACATCTCCAATCAAGTAGTGAATTATTAGTATTCAATTTGTTTGTGTATTTTTGTTAGTAAGTATTTTTAATATACCCGTAAATAGAGACATTATGATAAAACTAGCTATATTCGATTTAGATGGAACACTGCTTAATACTATAGCAGATTTAGGTGCAAGTACTAATTATGCTCTTAAACAGTTAGGATACCCTACACATGAACTTAATAAATATAACTTTATGGTGGGTAATGGTATAGACTTACTATTTGAAAGAGCACTGCCAGAAGGTTCTAAAAGCACTGAAAATGTAGCCAAGATGCGAAAGATATTCATTGAGTATTATCAAAATAACATTACTACACATACCACTCCTTACGATGGTATTATTGAATTGTTAGATACAATACATAAAAGTGGAATCAAGCTAGCCGTTGCTTCAAATAAGTATCAATTAGGAACAACTACCTTAGTAGAACACTTTTTCCCTAATATCCCTTTTGTTGCTATACTAGGACAGCGACAAGGCATACCAACAAAACCAGATCCACATATTATTAATGATATATTAAGTGTCTGCCCAGCAGAGCCTACCGAAATTCTATATGTTGGTGATTCTGGAGTAGATATGAAAACTGCACAAAACGCTAACCTGATAGCTTGTGGAGTAAGTTGGGGTATTAGACCCGTAGAAGAAATAAAAGCATATAATCCAGAATACATTGTTAACCATCCTTCTGAGATACTTGAAATAATAAAAAAACACAACAACTAAATTTATCTATTTAATCTTTTTAAATGACTTATATGAATTTTACCCCAATGCGTAGCAAAATGCTAACGCTGCTATTTACTTTATCTGTTATATTCGGAAGCTCTGCTTTTGCGGCACGATTTAAAACAGTAACAAAACTAATCCCTTTTTCAGAAGAAGAAGTATGTTTTAGACCAGATACTTTTAACAACGGTGTATGGCATAGTGAAGACGGAAAACTATTACGCCTAGGAAATGGGAGAATTATATTGAAAAAAATTCAACTTCCTAAAGTAAAAAGAGATGTAAAACTAACCGCAAAGGTAACACTAACATCTAATGGAGATAGATGGGATAAGACAGGTTCTTGTTTTATTATTCCTAGCAACTCTAAAATAGATATGATTAAAGTGGCTAACGGTGAAGCTGAATACCCTACTGTTAAACCAGAGTTTACAGAAAAATTCAAAGGTGTTATTCTAGATACTGATTACTACCCTACTGTAGAGATAATGAGATTTATGACTCCTTTTGGTGTAGGCCATTACAGTGATAATAAAGATAGTATAGCCATTGAAAGAAGAAGACCTGTTTATATAGATGAATGGGCTCCAAATGTAGAGTGGACACAAGATATATCTGACTTATATTCTTTACTAACAGATGAAGTGTATGTTGGTGTATTTGTAGACACATGGACCACTGAAGGCTACAAAGTATCTGTTGAAATTGATATGGAAGAGAGTGAAGTAAAACAAGATAAGCTGATAAAGCAAACAGTTACTCCTCTTGTAAATACTATATATTATCAAGGACAAGAAATTCCTGATATTTTTAACAGGCAAGACTTATTGGTAAACTTTAATATACCTAAGAATGCTAAAAATGTAAGACTTAAGTATATTGTTACTGGACATGGTGGATTAAGTGGAGGTGATGAGTTTGTACCTAATGAGAATATTATTTCAATCGATGATGAAGTTATACATAGATTTACGCCTTGGAGAACAGACTGTGCCTCTTTTAGACGCTTTAACCCTTCAACAGGTACTTGGTTAATAAAAAGAGAAGCATCTTATATTGCTAAAAATGGTGCTGGCCTAAAAGAAATTGAAGAAATTCTTGGATCATCCGATCTTTCTCGTTCTAACTGGTGCCCTGGTAGTGTTGTAGATCCAGTAGTTTTACCTCTAACAAACTGTACAGCTGGAAATCACCAATTAAGAATTAGCATTCCAAAAGCTCAATCGGCAGCTGATGGACTTAACCACTGGCTGGTTTCTGCTTACTTAGTTTGGGAATAGAAAGAGCTTATTAGTCACTATAAAAAAAAGTTGCATAAAATCGATATGATTTATGCAACTTTTCTTTTACTAACCTTAAAATATTTCTCTTTTATGAAAAACGTTACAAATATATATTTCAGTTTTCATATCTAAGGTTAATATGAATTATAGAGAAATAATCTTATTTAAAATTAACTCATTTTAGGCTCAATAAAGTCTAATAATGATTTATAGATCTTATTAAGGCGCAATAACTGTGGTACACCAATTAGAAACAACTGTTTTCTAGCCCTTGTTAAAGCTACATTAAGCTTCCTATCTATAGGTACCCCTTGCTCATATAGTATGTTACATAAGAAGTCTAATTGATACGGAGAATTTACACAGAATGAATAGATGATAATATCTCTTTCGCTTCCTTGAAACCTTTCTACGGTATCAACTAATATACCATTCAAATTAGAACAATTATAAGCAGCCAACTTGCTCTTAATTAAAGCTATTTGAGACCTATATGGCGTTATAACGCCAACTGTAGATGTTGATTCAAACTTATCAGAATAACTTTTTACAATTTGGCTACACAAGTGTGCTGTTATTTCTGCTTCCATTTCATTTATTTTATTTGAATCTCTGTTTGGGCTTAACTCTGATGGAATAAATACAACTCTACTCTTTAAGTTTACTTCTGGTGTATTAGGTATTAAACTTATTCTTGGAATAGGCATTACCTTTTCTTGTTGATGCCCTAGGTTTAAAGAACTTAACTTATTATGATAAAAAGTTTTATTCACAAATTCTGCTATTTCGGGGTGCATTCTACCTTGTCGTAATAACATCTCTTTAGCCTTAGGATAATCTAATCTATAAAGTCGCTCAAATAAGGCATCCCTCATATTATAAATATGAAGTCGCTTTAACTCTTCAGATTCAATAGCCGATGTTCTCTCTTTTTGCTGTACTACAGCTGGTAGTTGTTTATGATCGCCAATTAAAATAAACTTTTTAATAGCATCTTCTTTTGTTCCATGTTTGGCTGTAAGTAATCCTAACAGTTGAGGTTCTAATATTTGTGAGGCCTCATCAATAATAGTAACATCAAACTGTTTCAATCTGAAAAGATCCATTTTACCACTTAACGAAGCTACTGTCGATACATAAACATTGCAGTCTTGAATAGCCTTTTTCACATCTTTTCTTTTAGAGTATTGAGATAGTACCTCTTCCAAAAGTTTATGCCTGTATAATGGATGACATGATAGCTCATTGCCTAAACGTATATAGGGAAAGTCTGAATTGATTTTGCTAATCGACTTACATATCTCATCAACAGCTTGATTGGTGTATGCTAGTAATAATATATTCTTACCTGAAATATAAAACTCTTCTACCATTCTTCTTAAAGCAAAAGAAGTCTTACCTGTTCCTGGAGGCCCTACTAGTAGTAGATAATCTTTTGCAGCTATAGCTTTACCAACAATTCGCTCTAAATCATTAGATTGTTCTTCTGCCTGTTTATATAAACTTTCTTCAAACTGAGGAGCACGTTTTCCCAATATTAAATCTTTTCGACTTTGAGTTGCTGATAAAAAGCTATCTAAACTTAAAAACATATTTCTATATGTAGTATCCATACTATCTGGCTCTAAAGCATACAATGAGTCTGTATGAACTACATCTATATTCTTCTGTGCTGCACGAAGTCTTACAGACACCTCTAAGTCATTAATAAATTCAATATTTCCCTTAAAAACAAGCTTGTTTGTTACATTGTCTTCCAAAGTATTTCGTTCATAAAAGACAACAGAGTCTCCCTCTCTAAAATTAGGCAGACACGTGAGACCTTCTTTCTTATTAAAAAGCTCTTTACTAAATATAATATGAGGTTTATGAATATCGGCAGCAGAATTTTCAAGAATCTTTAAGTCTAACAAGATAGCCCCTTCGTCTAGCTTATCAACAAGTGAAGCATTCCATAAACTAGATGCACCACGTTTAGATT
>JASLCG010000092.1 GCA_030151885.1 Bacteroides sp. | reverse complement strand
TTGTGAATCTGCGTATTATAGCTTTGCAGATAATGGAATTCTTTAAGACATAGATACTACAGAGAGCAATAAATTAGAACACATCAAACTTTTATTACTCTAAAAGTGTTTCTTATAGCGAGAAAAACTTTAGTTTTGTTGTAAAGTATTTTATTATGAGAACAAAATTTGATATAGAACAAGATATAGTTAAAATGATCAAAACTGTTTTTGATCCAGAGATTCCTGTAAATATTTTTGATTTAGGACTAATCTATAATATTGATGTGGATGATGAGTTTAACACTGAAATTACAATGACATTAACAGCTCCAAACTGTCCTGCTGCTGACTTTATAATAGAAGATACCAAGCAAAAAGTTGAGTCTGTACATGACATTAATAATGTTGAAATAAAATTAACTTTCGAACCAGAGTGGAATAGAGATATGATGAGTGAGGAAGCTCTTTTAGAGCTTGGTTTCTTATAAATTATATTTCATAATGAATTAAATAAATGAAGAATGTATATTTTCTTTCTGATGCACATTTAGGCTCCAGAGCTATTAAGCATAGACGTACTCAAGAAAGAAAACTTGTTAGGTTTCTTGACGAAATAAAAGATAAAGCCTCTGCTATTTATCTTATGGGAGACATGTTCGACTTTTGGTACGAATATAAGCTCGTTGTTCCTAAAGGATTTACACGATTCTTAGGTAAGCTTTCTGAACTAACGGACAATGGAGTAGAGGTACACTTCTTTATTGGAAACCATGACATATGGTGTTTTGACTACCTAGAGGAAGAGTGCGGTGTAAAAGTGCACAGAACACCTATGACCACCGAAATTAATGGAAAATTGTTTTATTTAGCACATGGTGATGGTTTAGGAGATCCTAACAAGACTTTTCATCTATTACGTAAAATATTTCACAACAAGTTTCTTCAAAGGTGTTTTGCTATGATCCATCCTAGATGGGCACTAGACTTTGGCTTAAGCTGGGCAAAACACAGTAGAGACAAAAGAGTTGATGGTTCGGAACCAGAATATATGGGAGAAAATAAAGAGTATTTAGTACTTTACAGTAAAGAATACCTTAAAACACATCCTGAAATTAACTTTTTCATCTATGGACATAGACACATTATGTTAGATTTAATGCTATCTAGAACAACTAGACTAGCAATACTAGGAGACTGGATTAATTATTTCTCTTATGCTGTTTTTGATGGAGAACATTTTTTCTTAGAGCAGTACATTGAAGGGGATACTGAGTTGTAAACTCATTTACTACAATAATTAACAATAATACGGGGCGATATGAATATAGTCATATCGCCCCGTATTGTTTATAGTCGTATATATAACAACTAGAAGTAGGTGAGGATACACTTAGACACCGACATACCTCAAGTATATTGCCGACAAGCTTGAAGTATGTCGGCAACACACTTACTGTTTGTCGGCAATGAAGAAGTTACTAGTCGACAAAAAAAGAGGAAAACAAGTATTGTTTTCCTCTTCAATATATAGTTTACAATATTACCTACCACTTATATCCTGCTGCTTTGGCTATTTTTCTAGGAATTTCAATATTATTCACCCTTCCTTTAAATAACTCAGCACCGGCACCTATAGCATATACAGGAACATAATTTGCAGAGTGCGAATGGCTTGCCCAGCTAATCATAGCAATGTCGTTCATAACTTCTTTTGCCCTTGCAGCCATAGGCTCAGAGTTTGTGTACATACTCTTTTCAAACGTTTTTTTATCTTTTACAAAGCTCTTCTCAAACTCATCTCTAAGCTTTCTCTCCTGAGCCCATGTCAAATCAAACTCTTTCCAGAATCCCATATACTCTGCTAAAAACTCCTTCATCTGGGACCAAGTAACATTATTATTATGCTCTTTTCTTAATTTTTTCATTAGATTAGACAGCTCTCCAGCAGATACTTTTTGATGCTGTAAAGCTTTTAAATTCAAAGCATATTTACCATTACCCAGAGACATTCCTCCAGTTTCATGATCGGCAGTAACAACTATTAGCGTCTCTTTAGGATGCTTTTTATAAAACTCATATGCTTCGGCAATAGCTTCATCCATATCCATCACCTCATGAAATACAGTAGCAGCATCATTATCATGACAAGCCCAATCTATCTTACCACCTTCAACCATTAAAAAGAAGCCTTTTCTACTTTTTGACAACTCTTTAATAGCACTTGTTGTTATATCTTTTAAAGACATATCACTGTCTTTACGATCTATAGCATAAGGCAGCGCTCCTTGCTCAACACCCTCTTCTTGAATTAATATTACCTTATTACCTTTATTAGCCTTATTATAGGCATCCATCCCTCTATAAAGCTCATAACCAGCCTCAGCAAAAATAGGAAATATAGAAGGCATCTCTTTTTTATCAAACGATTTTGTTGGTTTTAAGAAACCTGATCCACCATAAAAGTCAAAACCAGATTTAGGCAAATCAAGTGCTATTTCATAATACATATTTCTATCAGGCTGATGTGCATAAAATGCAGCTGGTGTAGCATGATCTACACTAACACTTGTTATAACACCGACTTTTTTACCTGCTTTTTTAGCTCTAGCTGCAACACTATAAATTGGTTCTTTATTAAAATCAACGCCTATAGCACCGTTATATGTTTTCTCTCCAGTCGCCAAAGCTGTACCTGCAGCTGAAGAATCTGTTACTGAATTTGTTTTAGAATAAGTATTCGCAACTGTCATTATTGGAAACTGTGTAAATATCAAAGGATTAGTTCCAATAACACCCTCTTTTTCGGCCAAATACATTTCTGTAGCATTTACTTGATCGGCACCCATACCATCTCCAATAAAATAGAATACATATTTAGCTTTACCCTGTGCAAAGACTGTAAGGGTTAGCATCAGTAGGAATAAACTCGAAATTGTTTTCTTCATAATACTATGTAGTTTAGTTATTTAAAAAGTTATCAAACAAATATACGGATAAAAAAATCGTTCAGGCAACGATATACTTCTTACCTGAACGATTTTTTGTGATATTATCAAAACTTGTTAGTAAACTAAAGAATATTATTTTTATTATTATTAATGATTCCAGAAAAGTCCACTAACTTAAAGATATCACGTAAAAAAGCTAGAACCTCTATATAAGTTCCTGAGTCTTTCTCAACTTTAGCTTTTTCAATCTCCTTTACATCAAGGAAGTAAGTCTTAGACTCTTCCTGCATCTTCACCTCGTAAATCTTAGACATAAGTGTAACTTTTAACAAATAAAACAATGATAATTCTTAGAACTGTGAATTAGATTCATTCACATAACAAATATAGTAAACTTTCGATAAATACCAAAATCGAAACACAATATTTATTGTTAAATTTTCAATGTTACAAAAGTCAATATCAAAAACTCAATTTTATTTTAACAAATAACACCTAAAAGTTGTATCCAATACTATTTATCAAAGCTTTAAAGTTAAAAAAGACTAGTATACTATGTAATAAAAGTGTAATATAATCTCAACAATATATACACCTTCACCTGCTAATAGGCGCTATATTTCAACCGCCATTTCTAAAACAACAAGACCCAAAAACTTTCGTTTACTTACAAATATCTTTCGTTTTAGTTTTAAAAGTAAAAATAAAGTGTTTTATTTGTATTACACAATTAAAATTAACCTAATGAATCAAACTAATAAAAACACAAAAACAACCACTTATGATGTAATAGTTATAGGTGGAGGTGCAACTGGAGCCGGCACAGCTCGAGACTGCGCAAAAAGAGGATTAAATACAATTCTCCTCGAAAGATACGATATTGCCACAGGAACTACAGGTAGAAATCACGGTTTACTACATAGTGGAGCTAGATATGCAGTTACAGACAAGGAGTCTGCAGTAGAGTGCATTAAAGAGAATATGATACTAAAAAGTATTGCATCACACTGTATAGACCAAACAGATGGTTTCTTTATTAGCTTACCCGAAGATGATTTAGAATACCAAAAAACATTTATCAATGCCTGCCTTAGTGCCGGCATACAAGCAGAAGCTATAGACCCTATTGATGCTATTAGGATGGAGCCATCGGTCAATAGAAATATAGTTGGTGCTGTTAAAGTACCTGATGGTTCAGTAGATCCGTTCAGATTAACCTCTTCAAATGTTATAGACGCAAAAGAACATGGAGCCACAATTAAAACATATCATGAGGTTGTAGGCTTAATCAAGGAGCAAAATAAAGTGATAGGAGTTAAAGCTCTAAATCATAGAACCAAAGAAGTGTGTAACATATATGGAAAAATAGTTGTTAATGCTGGTGGAATATGGGGACAACACATTTCCGAATACGCAGACCTCAAAATAAGAATGCTTCCAGCCAAAGGGTCATTACTTATTTTTGGCCATAGAGTAAATAATGTTGTTTTAAACAGATGCCGTAAACCTGCAGATGCCGATATTCTTGTACCAGGAGATACTATAACTGTAATAGGTACTACATCAACCAAAATACCATACGATCAAATAGACAATATGGAGGTTACTCCAGAAGAGGTAAACTTATTAATTAGTGAAGGAGAAAAATTAGCTCCAATACTAGCAAAAACAAGAATTCTAAGAGGATATGCAGGTGTAAGACCACTAGTAGCTGCAGACAATGATCCAACAGGCCGTAAAACTAGTAGAGGTATAGTTCTAATTGACCATGAGGAAAGAGATGGTTTGTCTGGATTTATTACTATTACTGGAGGAAAGCTTATGACTTATAGGCTAATGGCAGAATGGGCAACCGACTTAGTGTGTAAGAAACTAGGTAATACAACAGAGTGCCTTACGGCTGCCGACAAACTTCCTGGATCTAAAGCAACAAAAGAAGAACTTTCTAAACGAATTATATCAATACCTAGAACTATTAGAGAGTCTGCTATTTATAGACATGGAGATAGAGCTGAGAAAGTAAAAAGTTCCGAAATAGATAATAGTTTAGTATGCGAATGTGAGCAAATTTCTGTCGGAGAAGTAAATTATGCTATCGAAGAGCTAGATGTTCATAACCTTGTTGATTTAAGAAGAAGAACACGTGTAGGAATGGGTACATGCCAAGGCGAGTTATGTGCGTGCAGAGCTGCTGGCATAATGAAAGAGCATAAAGGAGTATGCTCAACAGAAGCAAAAGCCGATTTAGCCTCTTTTATGAATGAAAGATGGAAAGGCATATACCCTACAGCATGGGGAGATAGCCTTAGAGAAAGTGAATACACTGCTTGGGTATATGAAAGTGTATGTGGTCTAACTGATTCTAAAATTATTGAACAATGAAATTTGATACATTAATAATAGGTGGTGGACTTGCTGGTTTAATCTGTGGTATTAAACTGTGTAAGCAAAATAAAAAATGTGCTATAATATCATCTGGACAAAGTGCTTTACATTTTTGCTCTGGCTCTTTTGATTTATTAAACACATTATCAAATGGTAAAAGTGTTACTAACCCTATTGAAGCTATAACAGAATTAACCAAGCAAAACACTAAACACCCCTATTCTAAAATAGGTGCTAGTAACATAGAGAAACTAGTAGAAGAAGCAATTTCACTATTAGAGAGTCTAGATATTCCGATTAAAGCCAATAAAAACAACCACTATAGATTAACACCTTTTGGAGAGATAAAACCCACATGGCTATCAATAGCTCCATTTGCAACATCAACCCAAATAGACAAGATGCCCTGGTCTAGTGTTTCAATATTCAACATGAAAGGATTCTTAGACTTCTATCCTGATTTTTTAGCTAGTGGCTTAAGAAAAAAAGGAGTTAAATCAGAGGTAGCGCTTTTTTCACTACCTAGCCTTGAAAGACTTAGAAGGAATCCTAGTGAGCTAAGATCGTCTAACCTTACAAATGTAATGGACCAGCTATCTGATGAGGAGTTTCAAGAACTCGTGAATATTTTAAAGGATGGAAGCCAAAAAAGCGAAGTAATTCTATTTCCTGCTATATTAGGACTTAAAAACGACACTATATTAGCAGACTTAGAGAAGGCTGTAGGTAAACCCATTCTTTTAATACCAACACTTCCCCCTTCCGTTATAGGCATTAAGTTACAAAGATACTTAGTTAAAAAGTTTAGAGATCTAGGTGGTGAATATATGCTTGGAGATTCTATTATGAAAGCAGATATTACAAATGGAAAGGTTGAAAAACTTTACAGCTTTAATCACACAGATATTCCATTTATAGCCAATGACATAGTAGTAGCTACAGGAAGTTACTTTAGCCAAGGGCTTATATCTGACCGAGATAAGGTTTACGAACCGATATTCAATCTTGAGGTAAATTATGATGCACCAAGGGCTAAATGGTATGATAAAAATGTATATAATACTCAGCCATATATGAGTTATGGCATAAAAACCAACAATAACTTTAATGGTTTACTTAATGGAGAGTATATACAAAATCTTTACGTTATAGGAGCTGGATTAGAGTGTTTCAACCCTATAAAAGAAGGATCGGGTGGTGGTGTATCTATCTTAACCGCCTTAAATGTTGCAGATTTAATACTAAGTAAATAATACGATTATGAAACTCCAAGAATATAGCATAAGCGATAATAATTTTGAACAATGTATTAAATGTACTATTTGTACGGTATATTGTCCAGTCTCTGCTGTTAATCCCAATTTCCCTGGCCCTAAACAAGCTGGTCCAGATAATGAAAGATTAAGATTAAAGCATGGCAATTTCTTTGACGACTCTTTAAAATACTGCTTAAACTGTAAACGTTGTGAAGTAGCGTGTCCATCTAACGTAAAAATTGGTGACATCATTCAGTCTGCAAGAATTAAATATAATAAAAAAAGGCCTAAGCTAAGAGATATCCTATTGGCAAACACAGACTTTATGGGTACAATGACAACCCCATTTTCACCCATTGTAAACCCTATCTTAAAACTAGGTATTACTAAGTTTGTTTTAGACAAAGCTTTAAAAATAGATAAGCATAGAACATTCCCTCAATATGCTTTTGGAACTTTCGAATCTTGGTATAAAAAGAAAGCAAAAGCATCTCAAGCTCAATTTAAAAAACAAGTTAGCTATTTTCATGGATGTTATGTTAACTATAATAACCCACAGCTAGGAAAAGATCTTATCAAAGTATTTAATAAGCTAGGAGTAGGTGTTCAGCTATTAGAAAAAGAGAAATGTTGCGGTGTTGCACTTATTTCAAATGGTCTGATTAATCAAGCTAAGAAACAGGCTAAAGTCAATATAAAATCAATTAGGAAATCTATACTTGATGAGAAGATGCCTGTCGTAGCCACTTCATCTACCTGTACTTTTACTATTCGAGATGAATACCCTCACCTTCTTAAAATAGACAATAACGATGTAAAAGAAGATATAGAGCTAGCTACTAGATATATTTATAGACTATTAAGTCAAACGGATAAAAGCTTACTATTCAAAGACGAAAAAATAAAAGTTGCTTATCATACTCCATGCCATATGGAGAAACTAGGATGGGAGTATTATACAATTGAGCTACTAAAGCTTATACCAAACTTAGAGCTTACTGTATTAGACTCAAATTGCTGTGGAATAGCTGGAACATATGGTTTCAAAAAAGAAAATTATGAAACCTCTCAAAAAATTGGAGATCCTCTATTCAAACAAATTGAAGCTAGCGACATTGATTATGTTGTTTCTGACTGCGAAACTTGTAAGTGGCAAATTGATATGTCTACTAGTAAAACTTGCGAACACCCAATCTCTATTATAGCTAGAGCTTTAAAAGATTAGATAAACGCACTTATAAATTAGGTTAATAATTGTGATAATAGCCCCACTTTAA
>JASLCG010000078.1 GCA_030151885.1 Bacteroides sp. | reverse complement strand
CTGGGGCTCGAACCCAGGACCCCAACATTAAAAGTGTTGTGCTCTACCTACTGAGCTAGCGAATCATCCTTATTGCGATTAAGCGAGTGCAAATATAGAGGGTTATTTTTTAACATCCAAATATTTTATGTCTTAATATGTTATTAAAATTTTGTGTCAAATAACTATTAGGTTTTATTCTATTGATATATAGGTGTATATATGCTGTTTTTATTATTCTATATTTTTTCAAAGTATTGATAAAATAGAATCAGTCGTACTAAATATGACATTTTGTATCAAAGAAGTTAAGATATAGTGGTTTGGCATTAAAAAGCTCTAAATTAAGCACCCATTTACTTGTATATCTATAGTAAAATAGATAATTTTGCAGACCGATTATTATCAGATTAGAAAGAATTTATTTGTTTTCAGAGTTATAATGCTCTTTGTCCGGGACTTATAAGGGCTGAAAACGTATTAGTAGTAACATTAAAAAATTATTAAGAGTGGATACTTTAAGTTTTAAGACCATTTCTGCAAACAAAGCAACTGTTACCAAAGAATGGGTAATTGTAGACGCTACAGACCAAGTATTAGGTCGTTTAGGATCAAAAGTTGCTAAGCTATTAAGAGGTAAGTACAAACCAAACTATACTCCTCACGTAGATTGCGGTGACAATGTAATTATCATCAATGCTGATAAAGTTAAGATGACAGGTAATAAATGGAATGATAGAATCTATCTTTCATATACAGGTTATCCTGGAGGTCAAAGAGAAATTACTCCAGCACAACTTCAAGCAAAACCTAACGGTGATGAAAAATTGCTTAACAAAGTTATAAAGGGCATGCTACCAAAAAATAAACTTGGTGCACAACTTTTGAAAAATCTTTATGTTTACTCAGGTTCAGACCACAAACATGAAGCTCAAAGCCCAAAATTAATTGATATAAACGCACTTAAATAATAAAGATGGAAGTAGTAAACGCATTAGGAAGACGCAAAAGAGCAATTGCTCGCGTATACGTAAGCGAAGGTACTGGTAAAATTACAATCAATAAAAGAGATATTGATGTATATTTCCCATCAAGTATTCTTCAATATGTTGTAAAACAACCATTAGAAACTCTAGGTGTTTCTGATAAATATGATATTAAAGTAAATCTTGTAGGTGGTGGCTTCACTGGCCAATCACAAGCTTTACGTTTAGCTATTGCTCGTGCATTAGTTAAAATCAATGCAGAAGACAAACCTGCACTTCGTGCTGAAGGTTTCATGACTCGTGACCCACGTTCTGTTGAGCGTAAGAAACCAGGTCAACCAAAAGCTCGTAGAAGATTCCAATTCAGTAAACGTTAATATTTGCTGGATAATCTATCTGGGAGATTTTACGTTTAGTATCTAAACTACTGGGACTCTTTTAAGACTACCCAGCAGTTGGTTTAGAATAAACAAAAAAGAAAGTAAACGAATTAAACAAACAAAAAATGTCAAGAACAAATTTTGAGACTTTATTAGAAGCTGGTTCACACTTCGGACACCTAAGAAGAAAGTGGAACCCTGCAATGGCTCCTTATATTTTCATGGAACGCAATGGTATTCATATCATTGACCTTCATAAAACTGTTGCTAAAATTGATGAAGCTGCTGAAGCTTTAAAAGAATTAGCAAAATCGGGTAAAAAAATTCTTTTTGTTGCTACTAAAAAACAAGCAAAAGAAATCGTAGCTGAGAAAGCTGCTGCTGTTAATATGCCTTTCGTTATCGAACGTTGGCCAGGTGGTATGTTAACTAACTTCCCTACTATTCGTAAGGCTGTTAAGAAAATGACTACTATCGATCGTTTAACAAAAGACGGTACATATTCTAACCTTTCAAAAAGAGAAGTTCTTCAAATTTCTCGTCAGCGTGCTAAACTAGAAAAGAACTTAGGTTCAATCGCAGATCTAACACGTTTACCATCAGCCCTATTTGTGATTGATGTAATGAAAGAAGATATCGCTATCCGTGAAGCAAGACGCTTAGGTATCCCTGTATTTGCAATTGTAGATACAAACTCTGATCCAAAAAATATTGACTATGTTATTCCAGCTAACGATGATGCTACTAAATCTATTGAAGTGATTTTAGATGCATGTTGTGCTGCTATTAACGAAGGTCTTGCAGAAAGAAAAGCTGAAAAAGTAGATATGGAAGCTGCTGGTGAAGCTGCTCAAGGTAAAGGCAAAAGAAAAGCTACTAAAGCTCGTCTAGACAAAGCTGACCACGAAGCATTAAATGCTGGTAAGGCTGCTGCTTATATCAAAGACGAAGACGAAGAGTAATTAAAAATATGGTGCTGATGGGATACACTTATATTGTTTATATTAAATAAATAGTATAATGAGTGTGTACCATTGGCACTTGTTTTTATATATAGAAATAAAGTATTTATTAATTATTATAATATAAGATATTATGGCTGTATCTATGGCAGATATCCAACACCTTCGTAAAATGACAGGTGCTGGTATGATGGATTGTAAAAACGCATTAACTGAAGCAGGTGGTGATTTCGATAAAGCAATGGAAATTATCCGTAAAAAAGGACAAGCTGTTGCAGCTAAACGTTCTGATCGCGATGCTTCTGAAGGTTGTGTTTTAGCAAAATCTACAGGTAAATATGCGGCAATTATCGCATTAAAATGTGAAACTGACTTCGTTGCTAAAAATGATGACTTCATTAAACTAACTGAAGATATTCTAGATGTTGCAATGGAGCATAAAGCTGCTGACTTAAATGCTGTAAACAATCTTAAACTAGGTGATGTTACTATTGAACAAGCTGTAACAGATCGTAGTGGTATTACAGGTGAAAAAATGGAGCTTGATGGATTTGGTTTTGTAGAAGGAGAAACTGCTTCATTCTATATCCATCCAGGAAATAAACTAGCTACAATTGTTTCTTTTAATCAACCAGCTGACCAAACAATTGCACATGAGGTTGCTATGCAGATTGCTGCAATGAGCCCTATTGCTGTAAATGAAGAAGGTGTTCCTGCTGATGTATTAGAACAAGAAAAAGCTATTGCTGCTGATAAAGCTCGTCAAGAAGGTAAACCAGAAAACCTAATTGAGCGTATTGCAATGGGTCGTATTAACAAATTCTATAAAGAAGTATGTCTTTTAAATCAAGACTATGTTAAAGATCCAAGTATGACAGTTGCTCAATACCTAGATAAATCTAGCAAAGGTTTAACTGTTACTGGCTTTAAACGAGTAACATTAAATGAAGACTAATTACTTAGTTATATAAAAAAGGGTGCATTATTAATGCACCCTTTTTTTATCCTTTAGGTTTTGTTTGTGTATACCCTTCTTGTTTAAGCATATCAATAACTTTCATTTTAAAGTCTCCTTGGACAATGATCTCACTATTTTTAGCTGAGCCACCAGTACCACATTTAGACTTTAAAAATTTGCCTAGCTCTTTTAGGTCATCTTCAGATCCAACGAATCCTGTTATTAAGGTAACAACTTTTCCACCTCTTTGCTTCTTATCTAAACTAACACGCAGTTTTTGCTGATTTTTAGCAATAGTTATTTCATTATCTATCTCTTCTTCGTAGTTGAAATCTGGATTAGTAGAGAATACTACATTTAATCTTTTCTTCCAATCGTTGTCTTTTTTCATAATTTACTTGTATTATAAGTTACGAATGTATTTATTTATTTTATTTAAATGAAATATTCTGATTCTAACTGATAAGCTTTATGATTAAGTTTATTCATTCTTAATAAAATAGTGTATTTTTGTAGTAATATAATAAAATGTAGTTATGAGTGATCAAATACCGTATAAAAATAAAATTAAAGTACCTGAGCCAACATTAAGAAGACTGCCTTGGTATTTGTCAAATGTACGGTTGATGAAGAAGCGAGGTGAAATTTATGTCTCTTCGACTCAATTGTCTAAAGAGACGAATATAGATTCGTCGCAAATAGCAAAAGATTTATCTTATGTTAATATATCAGGTAAAACTAGAGTTGGTTATCAAGTAGATGAATTAATTACTGTACTTGAGGATTTTCTCGGCTTTACATCTATGCACAAAGCCTTTTTATTTGGAGTTGGAAGTTTAGGAGCTGCTTTATTAAGAGATTCTGGTCTAAAGCATTTTGGACTAGATATTGTAGCAGGTTTCGATATAAATCCAGATATTGTAGGTAAAGAATTTGATGGTATTCCTATTTTTCATTCGCGAGAATTTCAAACTAAAATGAAAGAGTATGGCGATGTTAACATAGGCGTGCTAACTGTTCCTATTGAAATAGCTCAAGATATTACGAACTATATGATATATGGTGGTATTGAGGCTATATGGAATTTTACCCCTTTTAGAATTCGTGTACCTGAGAATATTGTAGTACAGAATACCTCTTTGTATGCTCATTTAGCTGTAATGTTTAATCGCTTAAATTTTAATAAATAGATTATATGAAGATTATTCATATAGGGCATAATTTTTTATCGTCAGAAGATAAGACTCAATTTAATTTTACGGTTTATTCTAAACCAGACTCTTCGCTATTGAAGGATGGTAAGCCGTTCTTTATTCCTGATTTTGCAAAAAAAATAGAGTATCAATTAAATATTGTATATCGAATTAATAGATTAGGGAAAAATATATCAGAACGTTTTGCTCATCGTTATTATGATGCTGTAACTGTCGGTTTAAGTTTAGTGGATATTGAAAAAGAAAAAGAACTTCTAGAAGCTCAAGCTCCTTTAGAGTTATCAACAGGCTTTGATGGATCGTCTATAATAGGTAGCTTTATAAAGAAAGAGAATCTTGATGTAGAATCTTTCGATATAAGGTTAGATGTAGATAGCCATATTCAGAGGCTATCAGTAAGAGATATGAAAGCTTCAATCGATTATATTATTGCATTTATAAGCAAGTATTATACTCTTAAAATAGGAGATTTAATATTTGTTGGTGAGTCTGCTGATGCTGTTGGAAACTTGGAAATAGGTCAAAACTTCAAAGGCTATTTAGATGGTAACAATGTATTATCTTTAAAAGTATGTTAGGACAATGAAAATAAGAGTTGGATTTGGATATGATGTTCATAAATTTGCCGAAGGGAGAGATCTATGGTTAGGTGGTATTAAAATAGATTACTCATTAGGTTTGTATGGTCACTCCGATGCAGATGTATTGACACATGTTTTATGTGATGCATTGCTTGGTGCTGCTAATCTAAGAGATATAGGTTTTCAATTCCCCGATACGGCAAACGAATTTAAGGATATTGATAGTAAAATATTACTCAAAAAGACAGTAACACTGCTAAGGGAGAAAGGATATTCTATTTGCAATATTGATGCTACAGTGTGTGCCGAAAAACCTAAGTTAAACCCATATATTCCAGAAATGAAGCGAGTGCTATCCGAAGTGATGCAGATTGAGGAAGATGATTTATCAATAAAAGCTACAACTACAGAAAAACTGGGTTTTGTTGGGCGTCAAGAAGGTATTGCAGCCTATGCTACTGTATTAATTCAAAAATAATATTAATAACCAAGAGAATTTAAGAGCCTGATTGGCTCTTTTTTATTATAAATATATTGATGGAACAAAATAAACGTGTACTTGTCGGATTTAGTGGAGGTATAGATAGTACTGCAGTATGTTTACTTTTAAGAGAGCAGGGCTATGAACCTATTGGTGTAACTATGCAGGTGTGGGGAGATATTCCTGAAGAGGCTGCGGAGGGGGCTAAAAAGTTAAATCTAGAGCATTATATTGCCGATGAGCGTAAAGAATTTAAAAAAATAATTGTTGATAACTTTATAAATGAATATAAAAAGGGAAGGACTCCAAATCCATGCGTAAATTGTAATCCTCTTTTTAAATTTAGAGTTCTTTTAGAATATGCTGATAAGTTAAACTGTAGTTATATTGCTACGGGGCACTACTCTTTGGTAGAGCAAAAAAATGACAACTATTATCTGGTAGCAGGTAATGATATTCATAAAGATCAGTCTTACTTTTTATGGGCATTAGGACAGGAGGTTTTAAGTAGATGCTTGTTTCCACTAGGTAATATGACTAAACCTGATGTTCGTGCCTATTTAGAAACAAAAGGATTTCATAAGAAGGCCAGTGGAGGAGAGAGTATGGAGGTGTGCTTTATTAAAGGTGACTATAGAGACTTTCTGAAAGAGCACTATCCAAGTATTGATGCAGAGATTGGTAAAGGTTATTATGTAAATAAGGAGGGGAAAAAATTAGGTGAACATCAAGGATTTGCATATTATACGATAGGACAAAGAAAAGGACTTAATATTGCTTTAGGTGAGCCTGCATATGTCTTGAAAATTAATGCTGATAAAAACACCGTTATGTTGGGGAAAGCAGAAGATCTTAGAGCTGAGTATATGCTTGTAGAAAATGATTGTTTGATTGATGAGATGGAGGTTATAGGAGCTGAAAACATAACAGTGAGAATTAGATATAAAAGTCGTCCTGTAAGGTGTGATGTTAGGCGTTTATCTGATGGTAGGTTGCTTGTGAAGTTTTATGACGAAGCATCTGCAATTACTCCAGGACAATCTGCTGTTTTTTATGACGGAAAAAGAGTTCTAGGAGGTGGGTTTATAGCGAATCAGAAAGGAATTAATTGGATTGTGGAACAAAATAAAGATATTTTTCGATGAAAAGAATTAGTGCATTATTACTAACATTAACACTAACCTTTAGTGTTTTTGCTCAAGTTGATACATTAAAGTATCGTATAACTTTAACTGATAAGTTAGCTTCAGAATATAGTATTAAGAAACCGAATAAGTTTTTATCCCAAAAAGCTATAGATAGACGTAAAAAACAGGGAATTAGTATAGATGAATCAGATCTACCTGTATGTGCTTCTTATGTAACTGCGATTCAAGAAAAAGGAGCAACAATATTAGTTACAGGGAAGTGGGATAATTTTGTAACTATAGCCTGTAATGACCCTAAAATAATAAACGAAATTAAGCTTCTTCCTTTTGTTAAAGAGGTTAAAGTTGTTTGGATAGGATCTAGTAATCCTGGTGAGAAAGTTATTAAGAGAGATAGTGTCTCGAACGAAATGAAGTATTATGATAACTTCTATGGGGCAGGCGAAGAGCAAATTAGAATTAGTGGTGTTGATAACTTGCACGACAAAGGATTTAGAGGAGAAAATATGACTATAGCTGTTATTGATGCAGGTTTTCATAATCTTGATCGAATAACTGGTATGGACAATATTAAGATACTAGGAGTTAAAGATTTTGTAGATCCGTCGAGTGATATTTATGCCGAAAATAGCCATGGTTTGTCGGTCTTGTCATGTATAGCTATGAATAAGCCAAACTATATGGTTGGTACAGCTCCTAATGCATCTTTTTGGTTGTTAAGAAGCGAAGATGAAAGCTCTGAGCATCTTATTGAACAAGATTATTGGTCGGCAGCAGTAGAGTTTGCAGATAGTGTTGGAGTAGATGTAATAAATACCTCCTTAGGCTATAATGAATTTGATGATGCAAGTCAAAATTATAAATATAAAGACTTAAATGGTAAATATGCATTGATGTCACGTCAAGCTTCTAAAATAGCAGATAAGGGAATGATTTTAGTTTCAAGTGCAGGAAATGCAGGTGCAGGATCTTGGAAAAAAATTACAGCACCAGGCGATGCTGAAAACATAATAACCGTAGGAGCTGTTAATAGTGAAGGTTTACTTGCCCCATTTTCGTCTGTAGGTAATACTGCTGATGGACGTATTAAGCCTGATGTCGTAGCTGTTGGTTGGAAATCTGATGTTATGCAGACAGATGGTGTAATTGGAAAAGCTAACGGAACATCTTTTGCTTCACCAATAATGTGTGGTATGATAGCTTGTTTATGGCAGGCATGTCCACAGTTAACAGCTATTGAATTAATAGAATTAGTTAGAAAATCGGGAGATAGAGCTGATTTTCCAGATAATATTTATGGGTATGGAATTCCAAACATATGGAATGCATACCTACAATATAAAAACAGTTATTGATGAAAGATGCTTTATCTTTAATAGAGCTTAATGGTTTAGTCAGAAAAAGCATTGAAACTTGCCTACCTAGCACTTATTGGGTTAGAGCAGAGTTAAGTGATGTACGTACTAATGCATCTGGCCACTGTTATATGGAGTTTGTTCAAAAAAATGAACAAACAGCTATACCTATAGCCAAGGCTAGAGGTATGATATGGGCTAGTTTGTTTAATATGCTTAAACCCTATTTCGAAGAGAGTACAGGAGAAGCTTTTAGATCTGGACTTAATGTTCTGGTAGAGGTGGAAGTAAAGTTTCATGAATTATATGGTTATAGTCTTGTTGTAGTTAATATAGACCCTACATATACAGTTGGAGATCTTGTCAAACGTAAGCAAGTTATTATAAAGCAATTAGAAGAAGAGGGAGTTATAGACTTGAATAAAGAGACAGAACTATCTATACTACCTCAGCGTGTTGCTGTTATATCTTCGCAAACAGCTGCTGGTTATGGCGACTTCTGTGATCAATTATTGGCAAATGAATATGGTATTCCTTTTTATGTAGAGTTATTTCCTGCAATAATGCAAGGAGAGCAGGTGGAGAGAACTATCTTAGAGGCTTTGGATAAGGTATTTGAACGCAGAGCTGAATTTGATTTGGTTGTTATTATTAGAGGTGGGGGTGCTACGTCAGATTTAAGTGGCTTCGATACTTACTTATTGGCCGCAGGCTGTGCCCAGTTTCCCCTGCCTATTCTTACAGGAATTGGGCATGAAAGAGATGATACAGTATTGGATGTAGTAGCTTATAAAAGTGTAAAAACACCTACTGCTGCTGCTGAGTTTTTAATTGCTAGAGTATTAGAAACTAAATCTACTTACTTTGATTTAGTTACAAGGTTTCACAGTGCGGTTAAAGATATTATGTATTGTGCTAGCCAAGAGCTTAAAGACTTACAAATTAGCTTCCCATCTACTGTTAAACTAGCAATTTCAGACCACAAGTATCAGTTGAGTCATATTTCATCAGCATTATCAAGTAGTACCAAGTATTTATTATCTTCTTCTCTTCATAAGCTAGAGTCTTTGAAGCAATATATTGATTCTTCATCGCCAGAGCTGATCTTAAAGAGAGGGTATGCTATTATTCGTCAGAATAATAATATTGTGACAACGATGGATGCTATTAATACTAAAGAAGTTATTGAAATTCAAATGAAAGATGGTTCTGTTTATACTAAAGTTAATAAAGAATGAAAACGTCAGAAATGTCATATAAAGAGGCAATCTCAAGATTAAAAGAAATTGTTGAAACAATTGAAAATCAAGAGTTGGATATAGATATCCTTGCTAATCAGGTGAAAGAGGCTAACCATTTAATTAAAGTTTGCTCTGAAAAACTGAATGCTGTAAACACAGAAGTAGAAAAACTTTTACTAGATCATAAAGAATAATCGAATAAAAGTTATCTTTATAGTTATAAGAATATAAAATATAACAGTATGGAAACAATTGATTGGTCTAAGTTAGGCTTTGGATATATGCCAACAGACTATAACGTTCGTGTTAATTGTCGTAATGGTAAGTGGGGAGAAATTGAAATCAGTAGTAACCCTTACTTAGATATTCATATGGCAGCTACTTGTCTTCATTATGGTCAAGAAGCTTTTGAAGGGATGAAAGCATTTAGAGGCAAAGATGGAAAAATTCGTATTTTCCGAATTGAAGAGAATGCTAAGAGACTTCAAACTTCATGTGAAGGAATTATGATGCAAAAACTTCCTGTAGAGACCTTTATTGAAGCTATTAAAAAAGTAGTAAGGTTGAACGAACGTTTTGTCCCTCCGTATGAGTCTGGAGCTTCTTTATATATTCGTCCATTGGTTATTGGTACAACTCCTTTAGTGGGTGTACATCCAGGAAAAGATTTTACATTTGTAGTTTTTGTTACTCCGGTAGGTGCATACTTTAAAGAAGGCTTTAAACCTACTCCTTATGCGATTTTAAGACAATATGACCGTGTTGCTCCTCGAGGTACGGGTCGTTGGAAAGTAGGTGGTAACTATGCAGCTGGTATGGCTTCTGGTGAGCATGCGAAACAAATGGGATATTCGGCAGTGTTATTTTTAGATGCGAAAGAACAAAAGTACTTAGACGAATGTGGCCCTGCTAACTTTTTTGCGATAAAAGGGGATAAATATATAACACCAAAATCGGAGTCTATCTTAGCTTCTATAACAAATAAAAGTTTAATGCAACTTGCTGAAGAAATAGGTTTAACTGTAGAAAGAAGACCTGTATTAGTAGAGGAATTAGCGACTTTTGATGAGGCTGGAGCATGTGGAACAGCTGCTGTTATTAGCCCAGTAGAACGAGTTGATGATATAGATAACGATAAGTCATATGTGATCGCGAAAGATGGTAAGGCGGGTCCAGTCTGTACACAGTTATATAATAAGCTAAGAGCAATACAATATGGTGATGAGGCCGACAAATATGGCTGGATTACTATACTAGATTAATAATATAAAATTTAAGATATAATAATTGACTAATGGGTAAAGGTAAGCTTGCGAAGTTTGCTGATATGGCTTCGTATCCTCACGTATTTGAATATCCTTTTCATATATTGGATTCAACTCCTTTTGA
This sequence comes from Bacteroides sp., assembly GCA_030151885.1. GTDB lineage: Bacteria > Bacteroidota > Bacteroidia > Bacteroidales > Bacteroidaceae > Bacteroides_E. Next base: position 6,779 of record JASLCG010000078.1, on the reverse strand, counting down.
AATGAAAGGAAAATGGAATAAAGATTTCTTTAAAAATGACAATCCTATAGTTCTTGAATTGGGTTGTGGACGTGGTGAGTATACAGTAGGTTTAGGTAAGCAATATAAAGATAAAAATTTTATAGGTGTAGATATTAAAGGAGCTAGAATGTGGTCTGGTGCAACAGAAGCACTTAACTTAAACATGAAGAATGTAGCATTCCTCCGCACTAATATTGAGATGATAGAACACTTCTTTGACTTAGATGAAGTTGATGAAATTTGGCTTACATTCTCTGATCCACAGATGAAAAAAGCTACTAAACGTTTAACATCAACTTTCTTTATGAATAGATATCGTAAATTCTTAAAGAATGGTGGAATCGTACACTTAAAAACAGATAGTAACTTTATGTTTACTTATACTAAATATATGGTAGAGGAAAATAAGTTTCCTGTATTGTATATGACTGAAGATTTGTATCACTCGGACTTAGTTGATGATATCTTAGGAATTAAGACTTATTATGAACAACAATGGCTTGATCGTGGTTTAACTATCAAGTATCTAAAGTTTGAATTACCACGAGAAGGTGAGTTAGTAGAACCTGATGTGGAAATAGAATTAGATTCATATAGAAGTTATAATAGAACTAAGCGTAGTGGCTTAGAAACAAGTAAATAAAAATATAATGCAGATTTATCCTAAATTAATATTAGATGCCCTAACTAATGTACGTTATCCTGGTAATGGAAAAAACTTAGTTGAGGCTGATATGGTTGATGATAATATCAGAATAGAAGGAAACAAAGTATCTTTCTCTCTAATTTTTGAAAAACCTACAGATCCATTTATTAAATCGGTAGTGAAAGCTGCTGAAACAGCAATAAAGACCTATGTGGGTGAAGAAGTAGAAATTCAAGGTAATATTGGTGTAACTACGCTGAAGGCAGCTCGCCCAGAGGTTGGAAAGCTATTACCTCAAGTTAAAAATATCATTGGTATTTCATCTGGTAAAGGAGGAGTTGGTAAATCTACTGTTTCATCTAATTTAGCAGTGTCATTAGCTAAATTGGGATATAAAGTAGGTCTATTGGATGCTGATATATTTGGACCTTCAATGCCTAAAATGTTTCAAGTGGAAGATGCTCGTCCTGTAATGGTCGATGTTGCAGGTAGAGAACTGATTCAACCTATTGAAAAATATGGAGTAAAAGTATTATCAATAGGCTTTTTTGTTAGTCCTGAACAAGCAACACTTTGGAGAGGTGGAATGGCCAGTAATGTATTAAAACAATTAATTGGTGATGCAAACTGGGGTGATCTTGATTATTTGTTAATAGATTTACCTCCTGGTACTAGCGATATTCATCTAACTATTGTACAAACACTAGCTTTGACAGGTATTGTAGTTGTAAGTACTCCACAAGATGTAGCTCTAGCTGATGCACGCAAGGGGATTAATATGTTTACGAACGAAAAAGTTGGTGTACCAATTTTAGGACTTGTAGAGAATATGTCATGGTTTACTCCAGCGGAACTTCCAGAAAATAAATACTATATTTTTGGAAAAGATGGTGCTAAAAAACTGGCAGAAGAGTTAGATGTCGATCTATTAGGACAAATTCCTTTAGTACAAAGCATACGCGAAGGTGGAGATACAGGAGCTCCTGTTGCGTTAAATGAAGATTCTATAACAGGAAGAGCGTTTATAAAAGTAGCAGAACAGATTGTTAAGAATGTAGAAGACAGAAATAACAACCAAGCTCCTACCGAAATAGTCGAAATAACAACTCGTTAAGAAATCGGTTGTAACTTAATAAAAAAGGATGAGGAAAATATTTTCCTCATCCTTTTTTATTATTAATATCCTGTAGATCTATATTTATCAGCTTCATCATCTTCCATCATACTTATATATGATTTGTATCTTGAAGTACTGATATAATGTTTTTCAACAGCTTCTAATACAGCACATCCAGGCTCATGTATATGAGAGCAATTACCATACTTGCAATTTTTTGAAGTCTTGAATATTTCAGGAAAGAAGTGACTGATTTCTTCTCTATCCATATCAAAAGTGCCAAAACCTTTAATTCCTGGGGTATCAATTATGTAGCTATTAGTATCAACAGGGAACATTTCTGAGTATGTAGTAGTATGCATACCAGTTTTATGGTGTTCTGATATTTCTCCTGTTTTAAGTTCTAAGTCAGGAATAACAGCATTGATAATAGTAGACTTACCAACGCCAGAGTGACCAGAAAACAGTGTTACTTTTTCTTTAAGAAGATTCTTAAGATTTTCAACTCCTTCACCAGTTACAGCAGATGTTTTAATACAATTATAACCTATATAAGAGTATAGATTAATTAAGCCATTTACATAGTTTAAATCTTCTTCTTGGTATAGGTCAATTTTATTAAAAACTAGTGTTGTTGGTACTCTATATGCTTCTGTAGAGGCTAAGAAACGATCTATAAAGGTGGTAGATGTTTCGGGAAAAGCTACAGTAACAAAAAGGAAACATTGATCTAAGTTTGCAGCTAAAATATGAGAAAGCTTAGATAGATTTGAAGATCTTCTAACAATGTAGTTTTTTCGATCTTCAATTTCTGTGATAAAAGCTGTTCCTTCTTGGTTTCTTTCTATGTTAACATAGTCTCCCACTACTACAGGATTTGTACTTTTAATACCTCTTAACCTAAAATTTCCTCTAATTTTACACTGTATCAAATCGCCATCTTCAGCTTTTACTTGATACCAGCTTCCAGTGTTTTTTACAACTAATCCTCGCACGTTTATAGCTCTTAAGTTCAAAATTAAACAGTCATAATTTCTTTATCCTTAACTGCTAAAATTTCGTCAATTCTTTTGATAAATTTATCATGAATTTTTTGAACTTTATCTTCAGCGTCTCTTTGTGCATCTTCAGCAAGACCGTCTTTTACAGCTTTCTTTAGTGTATCTATACAGTCTCTTCTTGCATTACGAACACTTATCTTCGCAGTTTCTCCTTCACCTTTACATTGTTTTGACAATTGGACACGTCTCTCTTCTGTTAACGGAGGAATACCTATACGAATAACTTCTCCATTGTTCTCGGGCATAATACCTAAGTCAGAGTCTATAATTGCCTTTTCGATTGGCTTAAACATGTTTTTATCCCAAGGCTTAATCATAATACTTCTAGCATCAGGAGTTGAAACTGCAGCCACATTGCTTATAGGTACAATAGCTCCATAAGAGTCTACTTTAATACCATCTAATAGCTTTGGATTAGCTTTTCCTGCACGGATATGAGATAAAGACTCATCTAAATACATGATCGCAAGATCCATTTTTTCTTGAGCTTCGCTTATACAGTTATTTACGTCAATCATATTTTTATATTTTAATATATTCTATGTTAATCAAATATTAGCCATTATATACTAATGTACCAATTGATTCACCTTTTATTACTTTCATTAAGTTACCTACAATATCCATATTAAACACAACTATGGGTAAGTTATTTTCTTTACACATTGTTGTTGCTGTTAAATCCATTACTTTAAGCCCTTTATTGTATATTTCATCGTAAGTTATTTTATCATACTTAGTTGCGTTTGGGTCTTTTTCGGGATCAGCAGTATAGATACCATCCACACGAGTACCTTTTAGCATAACGTCTGCTTCAATTTCAATGCCACGTAGTGAAGACCCTGTATCGGTTGTAAAGAAAGGGTTTCCAGTACCAGCAGAGAATATAGCGACTTCACCACTTTCCATTGCTTCAATTGCTTTCCACTTAGTATAGAACTCTCCAATAGGCTCCATTCTTATAGCAGTTAATACTTTAGATTTTACTCCTTCAGAACCTAGGGCAGAACTTAGTGCTAAGCTGTTGATAACTGTAGCTAACATTCCCATTTGATCACCTTTAACACGATCAAATCCTTGGCTAGCTCCAGATAAGCCTCTAAAGATGTTACCACCACCAATAACAATACCAATCTGTACACCCATTTCATGGATTTCTTTGATTTGTTTAGCGTATTCCATTAGTCTTGTATGGTCTATTCCATACTGCTGTTTTCCCATTAAGCTTTCTCCGCTTAATTTTAGAAGAATTCTTTTGTATTTTGCCATATTTAGTACTCGTTTATATATACAAACTTACGGAAAAAAAAGGAGATGATAAAAATAAAATAAACAATCGGTTTATATATTTGTATTGTATTTATGCTGTTTCTTTACTATTTTATATAGTATTATAACTCCTCTAAAAATAAAGTCGGGAATATGTACAAAATATTACTTTTATTTCTATCTCTAACTCTTTCAGTAAGTGCTGTTAAAGGTCAGAGTTCTACTGATTCTATAGTCTCAGAACTATTGTTACAATATGATAAAGAGAACTGGGGTGGGGTCTTGTCTCTCTTCGAGAAATTTGCTAAAGAAGATCCTTATAATGCTGAAGTCTTTTACTGGCTTAGAGCTTCAGAAAATGAAGAGTTACGTCCTAAGGTTCTATTGATGTTGGCTGATAGTTTCTATAGAAGAGAAAATGCATCCAAAACTATATTAATGTATAAAGAGTTGGTTACAAAAACATCTCCATCTGTGCCTGTTTTATTGAAGGCTGCAGAGATTGTTATAAACTTGGGTGATGTAAAAGTATCTCAGCTTATTCATCAAAAAATATTGGATGTAGATCCAAAAAACTTAAAGGCTAATCTTTTTTTAGGAAATTTCATCTTTTTAAGAGGGGAGAAAGAGAGAAAAAGGTTAGAGTATAACTATAATCAAAAGAAAAAGCACTCTAGAATGGAGTATGCAGAGTTTAGAACAAAGCAAAGAGATTTATACACCAATTATTATGCTAAGGCTAAAGGCTATTTAACTGTAGCTTTAAGTCAAAAAAACTCTGAAGAAGTTAAGAATACTCTTCAGTTAATAGACGACCTTAATTTAAAGCTTAAATAATATATTTAACCTCTTTAAAAAGATACCTATTATCTTGTTGCTTATCTGTGTTTAAAATATTGATAACTCCTTCTTCATTAACAGAAAGAATAACTCCCGTAAAGATTCCTGTGCTATCCGCATATAAACTAGGGCTTCTAAATCGATACAAGTATTTATGATAGGCTTGGTTTATATCTTCCCACTTGTTATTATTAAGCAGAGAATATAAGTCGATAAAATGCTTCAAAAAGCTATTCATAAAACCAGCTTTATTAACTTGTTGACCAGTAGATAAGAAAACTGATGTTGGGTTTGGAGCATTTGATAAGAATATTGTTTGATTTATATTTACACCTATTCCTATAATGCAATGTTCAATATGCTCGTCTAATAATATATTTTCAATTAATATTCCTGCTACTTTTTTATTATCAATATAAATGTCATTGGGCCACTTAATAAATACTCTATCAGAATCTATGTACTCTGATATGGACATCTGCATGGCTAATGATACCACTTTTGAAATTAAAAATTGTTTGTTTATAGGTAGTGTTAGCGGTTTAATATTAAAGCTAAATGTTAAGTTCTTTCCAGCTTCAGACTCCCAGAAGTTTCCACGCTGTCCTTTTCCTGCTTTTTGGTTGTATGTAGTAACAAGTGTAAACTCTTTTATTTTTGATGTAAATAACAGTTTTTTTAAGTAGCTGTTTGTAGAGTCTATTTCATCTAAATATATATGTGTGAATTTATGGTGTTGATAGTTTTTCATTTTCATTAAAATTGAAATGGAACAAAAACATCTTTAAAATGTAGTAACTCTACGCCTTCTTTTACTTTAGTAATTGTAATTAAATCAAAACGAATATCTAAGTCAATATTGTTTTCTTGAATATATAAATCGGCAGCTTTTAATAAATTCTTTTGCTTAGTAATAGTCAATGCTTTGAATGCTTCTCCATACCTTTTAGATGATCTAGTCTTAACCTCTACAAAACAAAGCACACGGTCTATTATAGCAATAATATCTATTTCTAGATGTTGAACTCGCCAGTTTTTGGTCACAATGCTATATCCATTTTCTTGTAAATATTCTACTGCTTTATTTTCTCCGATATTACCAAAATCATTATGTCTAGCCATGATATAGTAAAAATACTATATATTTTGTTTTTTTATTAGAAACTAAAGGTAAATTTGTAAAACTTATGAAGAAAAGAGTAGAATGTCATAAAACACAGAATTGTGATATAAAGCGTACTCAACGGATTACATGTTTCCTTTCAGATGAGGAAATGGATTTTATTGATACTTATTTAAGTAATAACAACATCAGTAATAAATCTCGTTGGATACGTGAAACTCTTATGTGCTTTATTCATGAGGATTTAGATAACAACTACCCAATGCTTTTTGATGAGCATGAAATGAGAAGATAGACAAATGTTAGGAGACCATTATTTTATGAAGCAGGCCATTGTTGAGGCTAAAAAGGCTTTTGATGCAGGAGAAATACCTGTTGGAGCAGTAATAGTTAGTAATGAAAGAATAATAGCACGTGCTCATAACCTGACAGAATTACTGAATGATGTGACAGCTCATGCAGAAATGCAAGCTCTAACCATGGCTGCAGATCATTTAGGAGGAAAGTATTTAACAGATTGTACTCTTTATGTAACGCTTGAACCATGTGTTATGTGTGCAGGGGCATTAGGTTGGTCTCAAATTAAAAAAGTAGTTATAGGTGCAACCGATTCAAAACGAGGTTATACTCTTCTTGCACCTGGGGCTCTGCACCCTAAAACAGAGGTAACAGTTGGAGTATTGGAAGAGGAATGCGCCTCAT
>JASLCG010000062.1 GCA_030151885.1 Bacteroides sp. | reverse complement strand
AACCACTTTCCATCACTTAGAAAAGGAAGCTTCTTTATTCCAGCTATTGTAACAAGTCCATATTTATGTTGTTTAATGGCCTCTTCTTCTGCAAAATTAAGTAGCTGTTTACCATATCCTAGTCCTTTGTATTTACCAGCTACCCACAAACAACCAATGTAGATGTAGTTGGGTGCAGAAATAGGTACCCATGCTTTTTCTGCAGGAACATATTCAATAAACACTTTTGCACGTTCGTTTATTCTTTTAAAAACATAACCTTCTTTAAACTCTTGCTTTAGCCACTCTTTTTTAAGTGCGTAGCCCTCTGCACATTTTTTATCAGAAATAGCACAGCAAATGTGCTCATCCATGATATTATCGGTAGTAATGGTTATAAAATTGCTCATCATAAAGTGTATTAATATGTGGGTTAAAGGTAATAATTTGGACAAACTTTAAGCAGCTTTTTATGACTCTTTGATGTACTTTTCGTTAGTTGCCGACGTACCTCAAGCTTCTTGCCGATAAGACAGAGGTATGTCGGCAATATACAAGAGGTATATCGGCAATGAACGAACACCTTGTTGTAGGGCTTATATCGGTGTATAAGAGTGAGTTTTTTTTATTATTTCAAAAATATATGCTAATCGTATAAATGGATAAAATAAAATTTATTCAGGTGTGCTAAATTGCCTATATTTGTAGTGTTATGGTACAAGACGATGTTTATAAAACAATAACTGCACCTGCAGAAGGAGGAACGTATACAGAAAAACGGAGTAAATTCTTGTCTTTTGCATACCCTGTTCAGACTAAAGAGGAAGTAAAGGAAATTGTAGATGAATTGAAAAAGAAATTTTACGATTCAAGACACGTGTGTTATGCCTATATGTTGGGTTTTGACGGAACAGACTATAGAGCAAACGACGATGGAGAGCCATCAAGCACGGCTGGAAGACCTATTCTAGGGCAAATAAGGTCTAACGAGCTGACAAATGTATTGGTAGTAGTGGTGCGCTATTTTGGTGGTATAGAGCTAGGTACAGGAGGGTTAATTGTAGCCTATAAAGCTGCTGCTGCCGAGGCTTTGGCCGTAGCAGATATTGTAGAACGCACCATTGACGAAGATATACATATAAAGTTTGAATATCCTTTTCTAAATGATGTAATGCGTTTTGTTAAAGAAATGGAGCCCGAAATATTGAAACAAGATTTCTATTTAGACTGTAAAATGACATTGCGCATTAGAAAGTCATCAATAGAACCCTTGAAAGAAAAATTAAGTAAAGTAGAAACGTTAGAGTTTATAGATGAAGAGGGAAAACCTCTAGTAAACGAATAATCTGTATAAAGTATGGCATTTGAAGCGAATAAAACAGAATGGAGTGAATTATATACTTTTTTGAAGCTATTGGCCGATGGACAAGTATATATGGGAAACCACAGAGGAGAAAAGAATGAACGTTCTTTTTGGCCAATATCTACCATAGAACGTGTAGACCACGATGGTCCACGCCGTTACTTTATTGAGGGAGATATGGTGAGGGTAGAAGGTAAAGAAAACTACATAAAATTGCACCGTGCCGCTTTAGCTGCAATGGCAGATAAAGTATTGGCTTTAATAAAGTCGAGTAATGAAGAGAATATAGCTTGTCCTGAAGATATTGAGGCTTTTTTAGATCAGGCAAAGATATTTAATCTAGAACCTGAAACTTCTGACAGAACAGATCTGAAAATAGGTTTTTGGACTCCACACAATATACCTACAGGATTTGTAATACACTCTAAGTTAGCACCTGCACGTATGCTTATGGATGGTGGACGTGCTGCCAACTTAAAATTAGAACTGTCTGGCGTGAAGTTAGCATCTCCAGAAATAAGTAATATAAACTCAATAGATAGTAGTGACAATACGGTAAGAGATAGAATTCTTGAGATAGAGCGCTTGGGTGGAGTTCTTAAATATGCAGATGTAGCTGATAAAGTATTTCGTTGTAACTTACAAATGATTGATCTTCACTTTGCCAGAGTATTGGCAGAGATGCTTCGAACTTTTCATATGGAGGGCAAGACAAGGGTATTTGAAATAATGAATCTTATTAAAATTCAAAATCCAATTAAGATAAAAGAAGACTTAATTCAGAAACATCGCTATTATGAATATAAGATGAAACAATTTTTAATGGCTATTGTCTTGGGTATGCGTCCTGCAAAAATTTTTAATGGCGAAGATTCGGCTGTTGAAGGAATGCTTATTCTTAATGGAGATGGCGAGATAATTGCTTATCACAAAGATAATAAAGCTGTGTTTGAAGATTTCTTATACTTAAATACGCGTTTTATTAAAGGCCCTATTGATAAGGATAAATATGGTTTCTTAGAGAGAGAAAATGGTGTTTATTACTTTAAACTTAATGCTAAACTGGCTTTAGTTAAACGATAGGCATTTAAGATTAAACAGATCATTTAAAAGCTAGTAACCTTATTGATGTTACTAGCTTTTTTTGTGCCTATATGGTTAACTATAGCTAGTAATATTATTAATAGTATATTTTAGAGCTGTTTTGTAGTGGGTAGTTTTTAATTAGATCTTGAATTATAAGTTGTATAAATATGAGCATTCTTTCCTTTTATCTTCAGGTTACTTACTGCACATGATTGATTTTTAATATGGCATATAGGAGTTGCTTAAATACTTGTTATACAGTATTTTAAATGTACTTTTAATAGAGGATTTTACAAATTTGTTTTTATTAAGATGCCACAAAGGTTGTTGTTGTGTAAATTATTAATAGCAAGTATTTATTTACTATATATAAAAAATATTCTTTTCCAGCGCTTTATAGATACGATATATATAATAATAGGTTATACTTTTAAAATAAAAAGGCAGCTTTTATTTTTATAAATAGGAAATATAATTTCATAAACTATGTAATTTTCGTGCCAACAACCAATAAACTATAATTGTAGGATATTTTATTAAAAAGTAATGTTTACCTTAGTCCTACTATTTTCAGTATATATATATAATTAGCTACTATTAAGTAGTAAAACTTACTTATTTATAAACATTGAATATTTAATACATATTGCGTTGTGTTATTAATTGTTCGATAGAGATATAATTGATATGAGAAAAGAATGTTTAGTTTTTTCTCTTGGCTTACTCGTTATCCTTACACTAGGATCGTGTAAACAAGATATATATGAAAGCCAAGATATGAATGTAAACGAATCTAAGTTAGTAACATTCAGTTTTAAAAGTAGAGCTACGAGCTCAGTTTCGGCAGATTTAAATCCATTAAAAGCTTCTGATTTGAATTTTTACTTTTTTGATTTAAACAAATCGAAAGAGGGAGAGCTTGTTCATGTAACTCAAGCCCAAAAAGTTCAGGTTATTGAAGATAATGGCGTTTGGCCTACATCATCCTATCTGGTAGAGGTGAGCATACCTCAAAGTCAATTGTCTGACAATGTTTATGTAGTCATTTTAACAGGAGAGTCTATGTTACAAAGAAATTCTCTATTAGGCACATCTTTAACTGAGTTTAATAGAAAACGGATTTTTTATGTAGAACAAGACGAGCTACATAGTATGCCAATGTGTGGTTCTGTAAAGGTAGATTTATCTATAAATAGCTCTCCTATAAACTTTAAAATGTTGCGAAGTTATGCTCGTGTAAATGTAAAATTACTTGAGCATGATGTTACAAAAAAATATCAGATGGAGGAGATTAGGTCTGTTCGTGTATATTTACCAAAATCTTACGGTAGTGCGATCCCTTTTGAAGAAAACTATGATGAGGTGTTACAAAAAGTACACTATCCTAGTATTCCACAAGGTGTAGGCGAGCTTATTGGTGAGTACATTACTGATGGTGGTACAACAACTTCTGATAAAAATATAGCAATAGAAAACCCATTAATTTATGATTTTGGAAGTGGTGTTTCTGAGGTATATGATGCAATATTTTTGGCCGAATCTGATGCTAAAGATGGCACATTCTCAGATGTTGTATGTCTTGTAATAGGTGTTAAGCTAAAAGGTGTGGCCGACACGAGGTATTACAGGGTTGATTTTACAGATTATCAGTCGGCAGAAAATGCTTATCTCTCTTTATTAAGAAATAGAAGTTACAACATAGAGCTAGCAGGAGCAACAGAAAAAGGAGAAGATAATCCATCCGATGCATATAAGGCAAAAAGTACTGCACTAGTAAATATTACTCCTTGGGAAGATTACGAGATACCTGTATCTATATTAGAGTCTTTTTATTTTAAAATGTTTGATACAGCTGATGTTAGCTGGCGTAACAATGAGCCTCTAAACGTCTATTTTACTACAGATTTACCTTATACAGTTGTAAAAAGCAATATTGAAATATCCTTTAGGGGAGTAGATGGAAGTCCCATAGCTTTTGAGCTTTTAGAAGTAGATGGAACAACTATAAAGTTAAGAACTTTAAGGGATAATAATACAGGTAAAGATATGGTGAACTTTATGGATGTTTCTATACTGGGTCGCAAAATGAGTATCCGTATAGTACAATCTGCTGATAAATTAATAGAGGGATAGTTATGAAAAAGATTATATTAAATTTAAAGTATAGTTGGTTAGTTCTGTGTGTTCTTCTTGCAGTGTCTTGCATTTCTGATGCCTATACAGAGCGTAATATCAGTAGTTATTCGGAAAATTATATTCATTTTTTACTAGATATTCCACAAGAAGAGACTACTACAACTAGAGGAGTGTTGGTAGAGAAAGAGGGCAGAATTATTGACTTTGCCACTACAAGTATTCTGTTATTTAAGGACGATGTTTTTGTGCAACAATGTTACTTCGGAGCTTCGGATGTCAAACCTCATTCAAGTGGACAAGGTTATGTCATCTCTTTAAAAGGAATTGAAGGAGTAGGTAACTATGACTTTGTTTTTATAGCCAACTACAGGTTAGAGAAAGTAGCAATAGGTGCATCTAAACAGCAATTATTAAACGCGTTAGAGCTTAAGTTAGAGGGAGTATGGGGATTGTATAATAAGCTTATCCCAATGTGGGGAGAAGCAAAGAACATCTCTCTTGATGCTAAGCAAGGAGTGGTAAATGGTGGAAAACCCATATTAGTAGATATGCTTAGGGCTTTAGCTAGGGTAGATATTCGTAAAAGTGCTACTGCTAAGTGTAATATTCAAAATGTAGCGCTGTTTAGAAGTTTAGATAAGGCTAGAATAGTACCTGATAAGGGAGCAGTTGAACCTACGACGGGCAATATTTTGGTGCCAACTGTACCTTTGAAGGTTGGACACAATACATCAGAAGGTTATGGATATCTTTACTATGTTGCAACAGATATTAATGAACAAGGGTTATTAACTTATATACCAGAGCAGGAAGTGGCTACTGGTGTTTCTGACGAAGATTTATGTCTTGTACTAGGAGTAGAAATGGAAGGTAAATCGACTATAAGGTATTTTAGAGTAGATTTTAAGAGTGCAGAAGGGGTTGATTTAGCCATTTTAAGAAACCATCGATATATTATTAATATAGACTGTATTTCTGGGGTGGGCTACAGCACAGCTACCGATGCTGCAAGTAATCCGACTAGTGGTATAGTTACTACTATTCTAGATTTAAAGGACGGCATAAATGATTTACTAGTGGTACGTGATAAGTATTTTGGATTAGAAAATAGAAACTTTAAATACGACTATTTTGAGGGTGATGAACGCCGATATAAGTATGATACAAACTATTCTAATGCTGAGCTTGAAGAGATGATGGCGGCTAAAAGATGGTGGAATAATGGCCTTTTTGAAGCTGAATTAGATACGGATTCTAAAGAGTTAGTGATTAAAACACTGGGTAATAACTTCTCTGGTCATGAGTACGAATCTCTACTTTCATTACCTCTGGAGTATTATAAATTTGATGTAAAAGTAGTACAGCAATATGCCGAATTGACCACAGATTGTGAGTATGTTGTGGTTAACGGAACGTACACTGAAGGGGAGGAATTAAATCAGACTCACTATATAGACTTAATGATTATTTCTGACCAAAAATTAGTAAAAGGAAATTACCTTGTTACTGTGCCAGAAGTAAATGGTATATCTTTTAGAGGTGATGGTGCTCTTGATGTAACTACTCCTTACGGTGATAAATTTATGCAGTATATTAGAGCCTATGGTTCGGGTATGCCTACGAATTCTGGCGATGTTTCTCTTACTATAGAGTCTGATTTAGGATTTGTATGTGATGCTGAAATTTATGTGAATGCTTTAAATGTACAACCCTCTTATAACGATAAGTTAGTAGTGGGTTTACAGATAGATTTTAATGGGTATGCACATGGCTACGTGCTAGAAGAAGGGACGAATGGTAATAAATTCTTAACCTCTGAGTATAACTTCGGTTTACAACCTTATTCGACAGTTCAGATTAAGCCATTTAAGAATATATCGTTAAGCCAGATTAATGAAGGTGGGTATTTGAAGCATCGAATATCTGGTAATGATCAAGGTAGAGATGCTGCTAAGTTATTGAGCGGTGGTTATGGACGTATTCCAGATGTAGTAATTGTATCTACTGCCGAAAACATTCAATTTACAAGCGACTTTGCAAATATCATTAAAAGGTTTGCAGACAACGGAGGTGTTGTAATTATGATGCTTAGTAAGGGACAAAACCCTGAGCTGTTTTTAAATAGTTATGGATTAAATATTGTTCAAAGCAATAGAACTGGTGGTCAATATAGCTTATTAGAATTACCTGGAGATGCTGTATTTGATGGTCCATTTGGCTCTCTTTCTGGTTTAAAGTGGGGAGTAAGTGGTAAAGTATCTGGTGTTCAAAATGTTAATAATAGAAACTTTATTGGTTATGTAGATGCTCCAGATGGGGTAGGTGCTGGTATCATACGCTCTACCGATGGTAGTAGTAATATCGTATTTATTGGAGATAATGGCTTTACTGTATATTATAACTTTGGTGTAGATGGTTATGGAAGGCCTGTACGCATAGGCAATTCTGATAATGCTATAATTTTTGCCAATTTATTTAATTGGGCACTGCAACAGGCAGAAGTAAATGGGGTAAAGCAATACTAACGGTTGTTTTTAATTGTATATAAAACCTATAAAAGAAAGGGGTGCAATCTTTAAAGATTGCACCCCTTTTTATTGTATTGTACTTCTAGTTTTATTCAAAATCAGTAGTGTATCTAGTAGTTAAGAGTTGTCTGTCTCCTAATGTGTTGTCGATACGCGCTACATTTACCCAGAATTTATTTTCTCTGACGCTTGGTAATGCATAAGCAGCTTTTTCACGGCTGTATTTATGTTCCCACTTATCAGCAACAACCTCGTATTCGGGATGTGGAGCGTTTACAACAACGTTGTCTTCTAGTGTGTATTTGCCCTCTTTTACCTCTTGAATTTCACTCCAAATGGTATTCATAACATCTACAAAGTTATTAAGTTCTGCCAGGCTTTCGCTTTCAGTAGGCTCAATCATGAGTGTACCAGCCACAGGGAATGACAATGTAGGGGCATGGTATCCAAAGTCCATTAATCGCTTTGCAATATCATTTTCTGTAATACCTACCTCTTTACTTACGTTACGACACTCAAGAATCATCTCATGGCCAACGTATCCATTTGCTCCTCTATAAACGATACCATAACTGTCTTTAAAGCAAGCTGCAAGGTAGTTTGCATTTAAAATAGCCACTTTTGTAGCCATTGTTAGCCCTTCTAATCCTAACATGCGGATATAGCCATAGGTAACAGGCATAACACCCACACTACCATAGGGAGCAGATGATACTTGATTTTCACTACTACCCAAATATGCGTGTCCTGGTAAGAAAGGTATTAAGTGTTTTGCTACGCAAATAGGACCTACACCAGGGCCACCACCACCATGAGGAATAGCAAAGGTCTTATGTAGGTTAAGGTGACATACGTCTGCTCCGATAAAGCCAGGATTTGTAAGTCCTACTTGGGCATTCATATTTGCACCATCCATGTACACTTGTGCTCCAGCTTCGTGTATTAAGTTACACATCTCGCGTATATTGGTCTCAAAAATACCATGTGTAGATGGATAAGTAATCATTAACGCAGCTAAATCATCTTTATGTTTTTCAACCTTAGCACGGAAATCTTCCATATCAACGTTACCATTGATGTCCGATTTACAGATAACAATATCGTAACCAGCTTGTACTGCCGATGCTGGATTTGTTCCGTGTGCTGATGCTGGGATGATAACTTTACTTCTATGCCCTTGCTCTATGCTTTCTAGGTAAGCACGAATGGTACGTAAGCCAGCATATTCTCCAGCAGCCCCAGAATTGGGTTGAAGACTAGCTCCAGCAAATCCTGTAATAGATGCTAATAGCTTACTTAAATTGTCAATCATTTCTAGAGTTCCTACTGCTTGGTCTTTAGGAGCAAGAGGGTGGAGGTTCATAAATCCAGGAAGAGTAAGAGGCAACATTTCTGATGCTGCATTTAACTTCATGGTACACGATCCAAGAGAAATCATAGAGTGGGCTAACGATATATCTTTGCGATCAAGTCGTTTGATGTATCGCATCATCTCTGTCTCTGTATGATATTTCTGGAATACCTCGTGCGTTAAGAATGGTGTAGTACGTTGTAAACTTTTAGGAATACTTGAATCTGATGCAGGAGAAGAGACCAGAACATCCTTTTTTACTAAGTTTGCAAAGAACTTTAATAGCTTTTGTAAATCGGCATAAGTGGTTGCTTCGTCTATACTAAGACCAATTGTACCATCTCCAATATATCTGAAGTTTATTTCATTCTCTGTAGCAGCTTTTTTGAAAGCATCCATACTTACATTTTGAGGAAGTTCAAAGCGAAGTGTATCAAAAAATGATTTATTAACTTGATTAAAACCGTATGCTGTAAGCTCTTTTGCAACGTTTAATGCATTTTGATGAATCTCTTTTGCGATGCTTTTAATACCTTCTTGTCCGTGATATACAGCATAAAAACCTGCCATTGTAGCAAGAAGAGCTTGAGCCGTACAGATGTTTGATGTCGCTCTTTCTCGCTTAATGTGTTGCTCGCGTGTTTGTAGGGCCATACGGTAACAAAGTTTACCATATTTATCTTTAGACCATCCAATTATACGACCAGGAACAAAGCGTTTGTGCTCATTATGTGTGGCAAAGTAACCTGCTGATGGACCTCCGTAAAACATTGGGATACCCAATCTTTGTGAGCTACCAAAAGCAATGTCTGCTCCCCATTCTCCTGGAGGGGTTAGTAGTGCTAAACTAATGATGTCTGCTGCTACAGCTACTTTAGTCTCATTTTTATGAGCATTCTCTGTAAATTCTCTATAGTCTTCTATTGATCCGTATCCATTTGGATATTGGATAATTGCACCAAATACATCTGGTGTAAATTCAAATGTTTTATAATCGGCTACTTTAATGTTTATTCCTTGAGGAATACCTCTTGTCTTTATAACAGCTAGTGTCTCTGGGAATACATTCTTAT
>JASLCG010000061.1 GCA_030151885.1 Bacteroides sp. | reverse complement strand
TGTGGCCACTATATTCCCGAGGGAACTTTCCCACTTGAAAGGTACAACGGTTGTCCATTCTGTGGCACTCCTTTTGATGTAGAAAAGCTTCAAGACTACACGCCACAAGCATCGTACTTGCGTACGTTAGAGTTGTGGGGAGATGCCGAAATGCAACACTATTACATCGATTTACTAACCTCTAAAACAGCTCTTGATGCTACACAGGTAGATAGCTTGAAAATGTTATTGGCTATTTTCCCTGTGCCAGAGGTAGAGATAAGTATGAAAGAGACTCAGATTTTAGTAGCAGATGCTTGGGTATCGGTAGGAGAGTGTGATAAAGCTGCTCAATACTTTGATACACCAACAGATATTTTGCGTTTCTTGTGGTATAGAAAGACAGGCTTCCTACAGTTAATAACACCTAAGACTATTGTTAATAGAGCTGCCAATAATCATGCACATATTCATGTTGAGTTGGATAGAGCCGAAGAGGCTAAACAAGTGGCAAAAGATGGTTTAAAGCTAAAATATAGTCGTGCAGAGTGCCGTATGGTAGCTAAATGGCTCAATAGTTTGGAGATGCCTGTGCAACAGATTTGTGAGGTAATGCACCCTAAAAGAGGAATGTGGGTACGCTTTATTCGTGCACTTAGATTGGCTGAGTATGCTAAGAAAACAGGTTTTAATCAGCTTAAAGAGTTAATGAATTTGTTTTATAATCAGCAATACGTTGTATTTCAAGGTGAAGTAGATGCTGCAAGGTTGAAAGAGGATGCCGATTGTACTTTTACACTATTGAAACAGCGTCCTGGTCTATTTGCTCGTTCACTTTTTGCTAATATGTTGTGGTTTGGGGCAGAATTAACATTGGCACACTTTAAAGAGATTATGCACTTGGTGCCTATGCGATTGGTGTTTACACTAAATATGTATGCCGAAAACTACTTTGATGCTTCTACAACACGTACGGTTAAGCCTTTAGGTGGTAATAGTAAGAATATACCTGCTAATAAATTGTTGGCAAATTATACGGATTTGCAGTTGAAAGAGATGGTTAGCTTAGTTGAAAATATGATGATTGAAGCTGTAATTCATCGTTTTAGTCAAATACCAACCGATAGCAAAACCATGTATATTGACCCTCGATTGTATAAAATACCATTGGCTATTGGCGATCGTAGTGACTCAGTGCAAGATTTATCTGCTGTATTAATGGGTACAAGATTTGCAATAGAGGGTGGGCAGGTTAGACTCTTTATGCAGTGGGGTAAAGATCTGCCTGCACAACATTTAGATATGGACTTAAGTGCTTACATAAGTAAGGATGCTGATGCCGATATCTGTTTCTTTGGAAACCTGGCTACCCCAGGAGCTAAACATAGTGGCGACATCAGAAGTATTCCTAATAAAGTGGGTACTGCTGAATATATTGAACTTGATCTTGCCGAACTCGATGAGATAGGGGCTAAATATGTTTCGTTTACCTGTAATGCGTATAGCGTAGGAGATATTACGCCTAATTTGGTAGTGGGGTGGATGAATTCTGCCAATCCGATGCAGATATCCGAAGAAACAGGAGTTGCCTACGACCCTTCTTGTGTACAACATCAAGTACGCATAACATCACCACTTGCAAAGGGACTTCTCTTTGGTGTACTAGATGTACAAGCTCGTGAAATTATTTGGTTAGAGATGCCTTTTCAAGGTCAGGTTGCAGCGAATTTAAATACGAAAGCTGTTGAAAAACTATTGGCCAAATTAGATGCCAAAACTACTGTTGGTAACTTGCTATCTACAAAGGCTAAGGCTCAGGAAATAGCATTAGTTGACACTCCAGATGGTGCAGATGAGGTCTATACGCTCAATTGGGCAAAGAATACGGCTGCGGTTACAAAGCTGTTGGTCGATTAGTGATACAACTTTAAAACGCTGCTGTTCCTGCAAAGGAACAGCAGCGTTTTAAACAAGTATATCATACTAGCAGTCGGATTTACTACATGCAGTACTCCTAACTACTAAGTATGTAGCTTAATAACGACTATCGTAATTGTTGTTTTTTCGCTCTCTTTTTTCTCGAGCTATATTTACATTTATTGTCATTCCTTCAAAGTCTGATTGATCTAAATGTGCTATTGCATTCTGTCCTTCAATGTCATTGGCCATTTCAACAAAGCCAAAGCCTCTAGATCTTCCTGTAAACCTATCGTAGATAATTTTTACTGATTTCACTTCTCCAAATTTTTTAAATAAGTCTTGTAAACCTTCTCGCGATGTCGCAAAGTTTAAATGAGATACAAAAATGTTCATTTTCTTTTTATTTAATAATTAATAATTTGGGTTATAGCTATCCAATTAGTTAACCAGTCAGTAATAGTTATTATGGCTTCTATTAGCTAATTTAAGTGTCCCCCCTTCATCTTTTTAAAGCATGCTTTTACCTCTATTTTTTAGACGGATGTCTATCATAATAGTTCTTCACTCTAGCATCAATTTGCTCTTGAGTAAAGTTAGCTGGTAGTTCAATAGTTGTTTTTTCGTTGATGGATACATGAATCACATCTCCAGCCATTTCTTTAGCTGTTTTTAAAGTTTCAACTGCTTGTTGCATTGCTGCAGATTTATCGTAACGGGTTAAAAATCCTTTTCTTTTTTTTGCAGCCATAGTTAAATAGTTTATTAACAATCTGAAAGCAGATACATAGGCTAATCAGTTAAAATTATCAGGACTGATGTATTTGGTCTCTCTTGTCTAGTTATTGTTATTTAGAGTTGTCATACTCCAATTTCAGAGTATTGATAACCTCTTTTACACTTGTAATTTTATTACAAAGGTGTACATTCGCACCCGAGAAAGCATAACCTTTTTTCATATTACCTTTTGCAGCTTGGTATAGACTTTTGATAATGCAATAAGGACTCTTTTTATAATCGCACGTAATGATACAGTTATATGGACAACTTTTAGGAATTTCATTGCCTTGTTCGACGCTATGAATAAATTCACTGTCAATGGCACGTCCAGGCATCCCTACAGGACTTTGAATTATTTTCACATCTTCCTTTTTTGCATTAATAAAAACTTGTTTAAAAGCATCGGAAGCATCACATTCATCTGTAGTAATAAATCTAGTTCCTAGCTGTACAGCTGCAGCTCCTAAATCTAAGAAACGGCGTATATCTGCACCTGTTGATATTCCTCCAGCTGCAATAACAGGAATCTCTTTTTCGCTTTTATAGCTGTTTACTACCTCCAAAACCTCAGGTATTAATTGCTCAAGAGCATACTTTGGGTCGTCTATTTGATTATTTTTAAATCCTAAGTGTCCGCCAGCTTTAGGCCCTTCTACTACAACAGCATCGGGTAGGTAACCATAGTTGTTTTTCCACTTTTCGCAAATGATTTTTGTAGCTCTTGCTGATGATACAATGGGTACTAACTTTGTTTTACTCTCTTCAGTTAAAAAAGAGGGTAGGCTGAATGGAAGCCCTGCACCCGAAAAAATGATATCAGCTTTTTCTGCTATTGAGGTTTTAACCATATCGGCATAGTTGCTCAAAGCCACCATTATGTTAATACCAATAATACCCTTGCTAAGTTCTTTTGCTTTTTGGATCTCTTTTTTAAGTCCTTCGATGCATTTCTGAAAATAGTTTCCTGACTCTTTATTGTATAGTAGGCCTAATCCAGCACAAGAAATTACTCCTACACCTCCTTCATTCGCTACTGCCGATGCTAAATTTGAGAGTGAAATTCCTACACCCATACCTCCTTGAATAATGGGTAATTTAATCTCTAAACTACCTATTTTAAATGATTTCATGTTCAAAGTGAATTTGTGTTACAACAGATGTGTGTTGTGACAAATTAATAATATAAAAGTTTTGAATACGCTTAATTATAGCGCATATTGTGATATCTTAAAATGGTTATAATTTTAACTATCCATAGGCAAGATAAAGTTTTAAAATTGATTACTACTATCTTTTATAAATTATTGTTGTAAATTTAACTATTGGCTTAAAAGTAAATATTTATTGCAAAAAGCTTCTTTTATTGTTTGTATAGCCTATTGATTGTCTTGAAAATATAATAATTGAGGTTTAGCTGTTAAAAAAGAGTAATAAATAACTACCCTTTTGGGCTAAAAGTAATATTTAAACAGCTTTAATAAGCTTATTGTAATATCTAATTTAAAAAAGTT
>JASLCG010000040.1 GCA_030151885.1 Bacteroides sp. | reverse complement strand
CGTATATCCTTAGCATACTTCTTCTGATAAGTAACATTCCAAATATCATTAGCCTCTTTTACTGGCGCTATGCCAAGCTCTTTTAAAGCGTCATTGCCAAACAAGGCAAAATATTTAGATAACTCATCAGCAGAAACCTCTTTTCCTGTATAGTGTAAAATAGTATCACGAAGCGATAAGTTCATTCCACGTTCTGTATCTAAAAGTGTACGCCAATATCAAATATTAGTGTTGTAAAATTCTTCATTCTAAATAACATGATGTTCGCCAACATTAGAACAATCGAAAGATAAGCAAATTATAAAACGACAATACTAAATATTCAGACATTACGCTGTAAACAAAAACATCAAAACTACACCTTAGTTTAGCTGTTATATTTTATCAATATTAGTACCACACTAGGCAATAAGTTTATCATAAACATCTTTAGGAGCCTTAAACACATAGTCGGCCATAATTCTCGCATCCCGATTTATAGCCCATTGTGCAACTCCAAACTTCATACCAGCCTGATGTGCTGATTCTAAAGCATAGTGCGAATCTCCAATAAAGACAACTTCATCCGCACACTTATTACTTAGTCTTAAATAATTTCTTAGCGGATCTGGATTTGGTAATGGACGCAATGCATCATCCACAAACATAACTACATTAAAAAGATGCGTTATACCAAGAGCATAAAAATCATTTTCCAACTCTTTATGTGTTCTCAAAGCCACTACACCTAAATCATACCCCTTTCTCTTTAAGTCGAGCAATAAACGCGGCATTCCATCAATATATTCTACGAGATTTGCATATTCTTTTTGATACTTCTCGTGCCAAAATGCAACAGCTTCAGGTATATTTACCACTTCAAATCGATTCAAAATATCCTCAATTGGCTTCTCCATATACATTTGAAGTTGCTCTATTAATATAGTACGATTTGTAAATTCTAATAATGTTGCTTGAAGGCTTTTAAGCATAGACTCCTTGGTATTTAGTAAAATACCATCAATGTCAAATACGATAGTAGATAATTTATTTGTCATCTTTCAAAGATTTTAAATAGCAGCATGCATTCTAATATCTTTCAACGCATATCAAACGTGCCATTTTATAGACTCTAAAAGATAACATTATTCTCCTCTATACCAAGTAATACCTCATTTTAAACAAAAGCCACTGACATGATACAAATGCCACACTAATATTACCGATTTTCTATCAACAATAATTCTACCAAATTTGTTATATACTATTATTTTCGTGAGAACTATGGAGTACTACTTAATAGATAAATTTTCTCCCAAACTAAAAACAAAGATTATAAAACATGAAATATCTATTTTTTGATACCGAAACGACCGGTCTTCCACAGAATTGGAAAGCACCAGTATCAGCATTAAATAACTGGCCCAGACTGGTACAACTTGCTTATGCTATTTACGATGAAAACGGTGTTAAGTTATCAGAAGGCAACCACATAATAAAACCCGAAGGATTTACTATTCCCGAAGATTCAACACGCGTGCATGGAATAACTCAAGAACATGCTATGTTAGAAGGAGAACCTTTGACCGATGTGTTAACTACGTTCCGTCAGAAGATGAAAGAGAGCAATATTCTAGTGGCACACAACATTGCATTTGACGAAAAGATTATGGGTGCAGAATACTTACGTATTACTAAAAGCAACCCACTAGATGGAAGGCCAAAATTGTGTACAATGGAATCTACCCTACACTACTGTGCTATTCCTGGAAATTATGGTTTTAAATATCCAAGTATGCAAGATTTACATAAAAAATTATTTGGAGCAGGATTTGAAGATGCTCATGACGCTTATGTAGATGTAAATGCGATGGTTAGATGCTTCTTTGAACTTCGTAAGCGAGGAATGATTTAAATTACAATACTCTATTTAGATTGTAGTTTGTTTTTTTAAAAGACTGATATATTGCATATCGGTCTTTTTTTATATCTCCTGATGCTTTAAACTTTAACACACCCTCAAATTGTTATTTTTTATAAAATCGAATAAACTTTTTATTTATAAGTGGTGTTTTAAATTTCTAAACACCCCATTTGTTAAAATTGGGGATTAACTACTTACTTAATATATTACTTATGCAAACCGTATTAGGAGCAAATGGACAGATAGCCAATGAGTTGGTAAAAGAACTTTATAAAAACTACACACAAGAAATAAAACTAGTGAGTAGAAATCCTAAAAAGATAAACCCCACAGATCAGCTTTTTCCTGCCAATTTAATGGATGCAATAGCAACAGAAAAAGCGATAAAAGGCAGTGAAATAGTCTATCTCACTGTAGGATTACCCATGAGTAGTAGTCTTTGGGAAAAACAATTCCCCACAATTATGCGTAACGTTATTAATGCATGTAAGAAGTATAACTGTAAACTTGTGTTTTTTGACAACACTTATATGTACGCTAAGAACTCCGCCCCACAGACTGAAAATAGCCCATTCGTTCCAATAGGAAGGAAAGCTAGAGTTCGCGCACAAGTAGCCTCTATGTTAATTAAAGAGATGGAGAATAAGCAAATAACAGCCGTAATTTGTAGAGCTCCGGAGTTTTATGGACCTGCCAAAACACAAAGTATTACGAACACAATGATTTTTAATAGAATCAGACGGAGTAAAAAGCCATTAGTTCCATTAAAAGATGATACAACACGCACATTAATATGGACACCAGACGCTAGTAGGGCTATGGCTTTGATTGGAAACACACCAAATGCTTTTAACCAGACATGGCATTTACCGTGCGACATGCACCCCATTACATATAGAACGCTTATTGATATGGCTAGTGACGAGTTCGGTAAGAAAATGAAATACAAAGTTATTAAACTATGGATGTTCAAAATTGCTGCGTTATTTAGCAAAAAAGCAAAAGAGCTAGAAGAGCTATTGCCACGCTATAAATACGATAATATATTTGTATCAGAAAAATTCAAAACTAGATTTCCTAAATTTAGAGTAACATCCTATCGAGAGGCAATTGCAAAAATTAAACAAGAGAGCTAAACTAACTCCATAATTCACTATTACTATTTTATACATAAATAAGAGTTATTAAAACAAAGCCAACTAAGTTAAGCAGAGACCAGGCCTCCCAAGGCAGTAGCACTTAAACAAAGGAGGTTATTCTTTTATTAAATTTTAAACCAATATTGACATCTTTATAGGTTAAATGTTTGTTCTATAACTAGTAAATCATAAAAAATGAGCTAAGTTTGCTGTTTAATGGTTTAGAGTATAATTATTAAAATAAAGATAGGTATATGCCTTGGTGAAATATCTCAGCAAACCAACCTATGTAGCCGATGCTAACGTGACAGCATGGCACAACATCCCCCTTGGCAGAACTAATATTAAAAATATCCGAAGTATGGCACACCATTTGTACACTATAATAGTGAGGTCAATTTGGCTTCCGATATTTAAAACAAAGAGATACGTTGTAACATTTAATACAACAGAAAGAAAGGAATTAAAGAGATGAGTAAGTTTTCAAAAAAAATAGCTGCAATAGTAGAACATAGCAAAGAGGAAGCAAACCGTTTGTTTAATAATTTTATAGGTCCTGAGCATTTGTTTTTAGGTTTAATACGAGAAAATAATTGTAAGGCCTTGTACTTACTACGCAACCTCAATGTAGATATCAACCAACTGAAAAATGGTTTGGAAGAAGTTCTACGTAAACATAGTAATAGTGAATTGTTACCAGATGCTGATGTGCAAATGACAGCACACACCTCTAAGATCCTTAAGATGTGTATTCTTGAGGCTCGAAGACAGCTCCTAGAAGAGGCTGACACAGAACATCTGTTACTAGCATTCATGAAAGATCAAAAAAATTTAGCTGCACAAATGTTAGAAAAAGAAGATATAGATTATGATAAAGTATTCCGAGAATACGTAAAGACGATTCCTGATATTTCTTCAGGAATGGACTACTTTGAAGATGATGATGAAGAAGAGGAAGAAGATGATGCGCCAAAAGGTGGAATGCAATCAAGAGAGACAAAAACTGCCTCAAAGAGTGGAAATGAGACTCCTGTACTAAACAATTTTGGCTACGATATTACAGATGCTGCAATGAATGGCAAGCTAGATCCTGTAGTAGGACGCGAGCGTGAAGTAGAACGTTTAGCACAAATTCTTGGTCGCCGTAAAAAAAACAATCCAATACTTATTGGCGACCCTGGCGTAGGTAAATCTGCTATCGTAGAGGGTTTAGCACTTCGTATTGCTCAGAAAAAAGTATCTCGCATACTATTCGACAAACGTATTATATCACTAGATCTTACCTCTGTAGTAGCTGGTACAAAATACCGTGGCCAGTTTGAAGAGCGAATACAATCTATTATCAACGAACTAAACAAAAACCCTGATGTAATTATATTCATCGACGAAATTCATACACTAGTTGGTGCAGGTTCTGCTGCTGGTTCAATGGATGCGGCCAATATTTTAAAACCTGCTCTGGCACGAGGAGAAATCCAATGTATTGGTGCAACAACATTAGACGAGTATCGTAATAGTATAGAAAAAGATGGAGCTTTAGAGCGTCGTTTCCAGAAAATTCTAGTAGAACCTACAACTGTAGATGAAACGTTAGCCATTCTAAAAAATATAAAAGAGAAATACGAAGATTATCATAACGTTACCTACACAGACGAAGCTATTGAAGCTTGTGTTAGATTAACAGACCGTTACATAAATGATAGGTATTTCCCAGATAAAGCCATTGATGCTTTAGATGAAGCGGGGTCTAGATCTCACTTAAACAACATCTCTGTGCCTAAAAGCATAGAAGAGCAAGAGGCTATTCTTGAAGAGCTTAGAGCTAAGAAAATAAACGCTGTAAAACAACAAAATTACGAGCTTGCTGCTAGTTATCGAGATGATGAGAGGGGTGTTATTGATAAGCTTAGTGAAATGAAAAAGGCTTGGGAGGCAGAGATGAAAGAGAATCGTCAAACTGTCACACAAGAAGAGATAGAGCATGTTGTATCATTAATGTCGGGTATTCCTGTACAAAGAATGGCACTCGTTGAGGGAGAGAAAATTCTTAAACTACGTGATAGTTTAAAACAGAAGGTGATTGCACAAGACGAAGCTGTGGAAAAACTTTCTAAAGCCATTATGCGAAGTCGTGTAGGATTAAAAGACCCTAACAAACCTACTGGAACATTTATGTTCTTAGGTCCTACAGGTGTGGGTAAAACATATCTTGCTAAAGAGTTGGCTAAAATGATGTTTGGAACATCAGAAGCCCTTATTCGTATTGACATGAGTGAATATATGGAGAAGTATTCTGTTTCAAAAATGGTAGGTTCATCTCCTGGTTATGTTGGTTATGAAGATGGTGGACAACTTACAGAGCGTGTACGCCGACGCCCTTACTCTATTATTTTATTAGACGAGATTGAAAAAGCACATCCAGAAGTGTTTAATCTACTTCTTCAAGTATTAGATGAAGGACGATTAACAGATGGAAGCGGACGTCTAGTAGATTTTAAAAATACCGTTATTATAATGACATCGAACGTAGGTTCACGTCAACTTAAAGATTTTGGTAAAGGGGTTGGATTCACTTCATCAGCAAATATAAACAATCCTAAATATGCAGAAAGTGTAATCAAAAAATCACTTAGCAAGACCTTTGCTCCTGAGTTCATTAACCGTATAGACGAAATAATTACCTTTAACCCTCTTGATATTGATGCGCTTGTTAAGATTGTAGATCTTGAGGTTAAAAAACTGGTAAAACGTATTGAAGAAATCGGTTACAAAATTGATGTTACAACAGAAGCAGAACAGTTTATTGCGAAAGAGGGTTTTGATAGTCAATATGGTGCTAGACCTATACATCGTGCTATACAAACACATTTAGAAGATGGATTGTCTGAATTAATTGTGGGAAACAGCATTAAAATTGGAGACACTATAACTGTCAAAGTTTCAGAAGATGGTGAAAAATTAGATTTTGTTGTAATGTAATACAAGAAACAAATCACAAATAGCACTTAGTTGTGCCAAAATGTCAGACCTATATGGTCTGGCATTTTTTTTGCCTTATATGGAATAGAATAAACAAGTAAAACTAAAAAATCAATATAAAATGAAAAAAGGAAATATAGGGGTTACTACAGATAATATCTTCCCCATTATTAAAAAATTCTTATATAGCGATCATGAAATCTTCTTACGTGAAATCGTATCTAACGCTGTAGATGCTTCACAAAAGCTAAAAACACTAGCAGCAGTAAATGAATTTAAAGGAGAATTGGGTGATCTTACTGTAAAAGTAGCTATTGATAAAGATAAGAAAACACTTACAATCTCAGACCGAGGTATAGGTTTAACAGCCGAAGAGATAGACAAATATATCAACCAAATAGCATTCTCTGGTGCTAATGAGTTTGTTGAGAAATACAAGAACGATGCGAATGCTATTATTGGTCACTTCGGACTTGGTTTCTACTCTTCTTTCATGGTGTCAAAACAGGTAGATATTATCTCCAAGTCGCATAAAGAAGGGGCAAAAGCTGTAAAATGGAGCTGTGATGGTAGCCCAGAGTACACAATTGAAGAGATTGAAAAAGAAGACAGAGGTACGGATATTGTTCTACATATCGATGATGAAAATCAAGAGTTTCTTGAAGAAGCACGTATCCAAACATTGTTGAATAAATACTGTCGCTTCTTAACTATCCCTGTTGCTTTTGGATTCAAAAAAGAGTGGAAAGATGGTAAAGAAGTTGTAACTACTGACCTTAATATCATTAACGACACCAATCCTCTTTGGGCTCAAAAACCAAGTGAGTTAAAAGACGAGGATTACTTGAAGTTCTACCACGACCTCTATCCAATGTCGGACGATCCATTGTTCTGGATTCATCTAAATGTCGATTTTCCATTCAACTTAACTGGTGTCCTTTATTTCCCTAAGGTAAAAAGCAATATTGATCTTTCGAAAAATAAAATTCAACTTTATTGCAATCAAGTATATGTCACAGACTCTGTAGAAGGAATTGTACCCGATTTCTTAACTCTTCTTCACGGTGTTATTGACTCGCCAGACATTCCTCTTAACGTATCACGTTCATATTTACAAAGTGATAGTAATGTTAAGAAAATATCTACTTATATATCTAAAAAAGTTTCGGACAGATTAAAAAGCATCTTTAAAGCTGATCGTAAAGACTTTGAAAGCAAATGGAATGACCTACGCATCTTCATTAACTACGGTATGCTTACAGAAGAATCTTTCTACGACCGTGCAAAAGAATATAGCCTATTTGTAGATACAGAGGGTAAACATTATACAATTGAAGAGTATCAAACTCTAATTAAAGACAACCAAACAGACAAGAACAATAAGCTAGTGTTCTTATATGCAACCAATAAAGATGAACAATTCAGCTTTATAGAGGCTGCCCAGAACAAAGGCTACAATGTTCTACTTATGGATGGCCAATTAGATGTTGCTATGGTTGGTTTACTTGAACAAAAACTAGAGAATGTAAGCTTTACTCGTGTAGATGGAGATATTGTAGATAACCTGATACTGAAAGAAGATACTACAAAAACTGTTCTTGATGCCAATAAAGAAGAGGCACTTACATCTACTTTCAAAAGCCAACTTCCAAAGATAGAAAAAGTTGAATTCCATATTCAAACTCAAGCTATGGGTAGTACAGCTGCTCCTGTTGTAATTACACAAAGCGAGTTTATGCGCCGTATGAAAGATATGGCTGCTATTCAATCGGGTATGAATTTTTATGGTGAAATGCCAGACATGATGAATCTTGTTCTAAACTCTGATCATGAGCTTATTAACCGTGTATTAGAAAAGGCAGAAACAGAGTGTAAATCTGAAGTTGAACCTATTCTAAAAGAAGAGGGTGAATTAACAGAGCGTAAAGCAACTATCACTAAGAGCCATGAAGGCAAAAAAGAGGAAGAAATACCAACTGCCGAAAAAGATACTATTAAAGAAATAGATGATAAACTTACCGAGTTAAGAAATAAAAAAGAAGGAGTTTATGCTTCACACGCAGCAAAAGATAGTATGGTACGTCAATTAATTGATTTAGCATTACTACAAAATAATATGTTGAAGGGTGAATCTCTCAATAACTTCGTTAAACGAAGCATTGATTTAATCAAATAATTCCTTTTACTCTTTAAATATAAAAACGGTGAATCCTAACTGCTAGGATTCACCGTTTTATTGTATAAGTAATATTATAATTAATTTAAAATGTTTTCAAACATAATAACTTCAATATAAACCTATACCGTTAGATTTATAATCATTTAGTTAAGGGTATATTTTTCATGAAACAATAGCTCCTGTATCAGAGTCAGACCATTGAGGTACGATGACATCTATCTTTACACCATTGAATTCAATGAGCATTTCAATTTTAATTTCAAACCTACTTTTCAAATTTAATGTTGGATAGTTTTTGGTTGTAAACTCTTTTAAATCTATTCTAGCCAGTTCAGTATCTTCTGTCGAAGCTTGTAATACTACTCCATCTAAACTTTGAGGATTAAGAATACTGAATGATGATCTAAAATAGCCTTTATTATCATCGTATTTAAAAAGAGGAACTAACTCCTTATATTCTAAATCATCAATCTCTCCTTTTAAATTGAACTTAGGCATCTTTCCACTTAATCTAAAAGTGGGTAATTTATCCTGTTTTACCCCCTTTACTACAACATCCATTTTAATATGCAATGGCTTAAAAGCCAATTCTACTACCCTTTTTTCGGCAGCATCACCATCTGTAAAAGAAAATGTCGTTAAACCATGGTATAAATCATCATGAGAATTTATTGTATTATTCCCTCTAGTCATCTGGGTAGATTGTATAAAAGTGGATTTAGAGTTTTGCTGCAAACTAACATCAGAAAGTCCAGTTTTATTTGCCCAGCAAACTGCTGTATAGTTCTCATTTAAAGGAACATCAACAGTTACTCCTCTTTTACTTACAAGCTCTTCCTTCGAAACTTCTTGTGTCCTCACTAATTCGTTTTTATTATTATAGACATACAATAAGGCAGAACGAATGTGTTTGTCTAAGATATTTTCTCCATCAGAATCATTATAGGTAAAGACTATACGTGTTGCATTACAAGATACACAGTAATCTTTATCACTAAAACACCCCGTTAATACTACTACAGAAAGAGTAGCTATTAATATTTTAAATTTGTTGTACATTATAAGGATTTTAATATTAACTAGTAACAAATGATAGATAACCTAGATGAAATCAAGCAACTAGCCATATAGGTAGGGTATTACCTTGCATAAGATTATGCCATAATTAAGTTTAATGGATACTAGCATTTCTATTCTGCTGTCCGACGAAGTAAAATCGCAACTGTTTAACTGGTTCTTTTTCTGTGTTATTTCTTAGAGATAACCAATCACTTACTACAAGTAGCTAAAACTAAATTTGTTTATTACATTATTAAACTACTTATAAGCGCTAACCTCATAATTAAGATTAATTACTGGACTTTTGTATATAATAACCTGATAGTTAAAAGATTACTTTAACTATACCATCAGCCATTAATATACCGATACTATATATTATATTTCATATGCAACAATAGTATATTTAAGAAATAAGTCTTAAACTTACATATACTACCTTTTCTATCTAATGTCACTAAATTAAAACTTTAATTCCAATATATAACAAGATAAGATATTAATTAATATTTATTAACTAATAGTAGTGGTAAATAAATTATAAAAAACATCAAGCACATATAGTTTTAAGTTCCTATTTTACAAATAGATAACAACTATACATACAAATAATAGAGCATGCTAAGTAATATATTTTCAATATGAACAACCCTAGACTATAATATTAGGCTGAGAATAATAAATCACCAGAAGTGATAGATATATAATTCATAATAGGCCTA
This sequence comes from Bacteroides sp., assembly GCA_030151885.1. Lineage (GTDB taxonomy): Bacteria > Bacteroidota > Bacteroidia > Bacteroidales > Bacteroidaceae > Bacteroides_E. Next base: position 2,296 of record JASLCG010000040.1, on the reverse strand, counting down.
ATAAATTACATATATACCCTTATACTATCATATATAGACATAATGTAATTACAGTAGAGGTGAAAATAAAGCTTATCAACTACAAACCTATTTAATTAATATCGACAATATTATTGATACAACTAATTACTATGTTGTTGATGCTTTGAATTTAACTCCGTATTCCATGAAGAATCCTATAACTAATACACCTACTATATAATAAAAACAAGCTCCCCACCCTAATTATAACCCATTTAGTACACTAAATAATAGTATTTAAACCTGGTACCAATTCATAATACAAGATTACCATAAATAAATATCTGGTGTAATGCTTATTCTAGATAACCATTACTTCAATCAAACAAAATTAAAGCATATTAAGAAAAGCAGCTACGCTATTATTGCAGAAAATTTCAAACTAACTAAAAAAAAATAAGTATTATCTAATAATGAATAACCTTAATTACACAGGATTCAACCTGTACTTTACATAGTTTTATTGACTACAAGTATGTTTTCATCAATAAGTTGACTATTTTAGTCTTTAAATATAAACTCTTAATAATACACACTTTTGAAAGACTCTACTTTTTCTAAGTATCAGATATTTCTAATTGTAATACTTACTATTCTCCAGTTTACAGTTGTCTTAAGTTATGCAGTTATATCTCCCTTAGGCGATATGATGATGAAAGATTTAAATATTGATACGGCACAATTTGGTCTATTAATTTCTGGATATGCATTTGGAGCCTGTATATCGGGTGTCTTAGCAGCTTCTTTTGCTGATAAGTACGATAGAAAAACCTTTCTACTCTTTTTCTATGTGGGTTTTCTAATCGGACTTTTTTTATGTAGCATGGCAAGAAGCTACTCTTTATTATTATTAGCTCGAACAGTTACAGGTGTTTTTGGAGGAGTTATTAACTCCATCGCATTAGCTATAGTAGCAGATAGTTTTGCTCTAAACCAACGTGGACGAGTTATGGGTTTTATACAAATGGCTTTTTCTGTAAGCCAAATTTTAGGAATTCCAGTTGGCCTAGTCATAGCCAATAAATGGGGTTGGAATAGCACTTTTATGGTAATTGCATTAGTGAGTATAATTACAGGCTTAGTTATTAAACTAAAAATGAATCCTATAAATAAGCATATCGGTAAGAAAAACAACATAAATCCACTTAATCATCTTTGGAGGATACTGACAAATAAAAAATACTCTTCTGGATTTGCCCTTATTACACTAGTATCTTTAGGAGGAGCTATGATAATGCCCTTTAGCGCTTCTTTTCTAATAAACAACATTCACATAAGCCAGATTGAGCTACCCATATTTTATTTAGTTTCTGGATTTGCCAGCATATTTATTATGATATATGTAGGCAAACTAAGTGACATATACCCCAAAAAGAATGTTTTTTTTGTCGGTGCAGTACTCACTATTAGTATGATACTTATTTTTACTAATCTAGGACCTCAGCCACTTTGGCTAGTTACGTTAATCAATATAGTTCTTCTTACTGGAATTAATGGCCGTGCAATTCCTGCTATGGCACTTAATACAGCTGTTCCTTCTGCAGAAGACCGAGGTGGATACATGAGCCTTTGTTCTGCATATCAACAATTAGCCAATGGCATAGGGGCTCTTTCTGCAGGTATTATTATTATACAAGAAGATAAAAATGCCCCATTAGAAAACTTCAACCTGGTTGGTTTAGTTGTCTGTCTAGCAGCGATTATTTGTGTTTTTCTTATCCAGAATGTGGCAAAGCAAATTAGTACAGAGTAAGATTAGTCATGGCCATTAAGCTTATTCTCAAAAATAAATAACTCTAGAACACTTAGCTCTCCATAATCTTACATTATATGCTTAATTAACCAACTGAAGTATTATCTATACTAAATAATTAAGACTAAGCTAAAGTGTTTATGCATTTCGACACACATAAATGGCATAAAACACCTTATGCCACTGCACTTTAGATAGACAAATCAGGTTAGATAATAAAACCTATTTATCTATCATTATTATTGTAGCTCCCATCTTTATCCTGAGTATGTTTATAGGGCTAATAAGGCTAATATTTAAACTATTACACATAGCCCCAAAGCAGTACGAGGTCTATTATACTAAAAAATACAACTACATCTAAAGCTGTATATCACATACAGCTTATAGCTATACAACTTAAAATTTTCAACCTTCCTAGTAATTGAATAGACTAAATTATTATCACACTACTTTATATAATAAAGATATTCTATCTAGAGCTGATAGATTAAATCTATGCTATTATACCAAAATCATTCA